>JAUXST010000623.1 GCA_030679805.1 Reyranella sp.
CCGAGTCTGCAAGGCATCTCATCGACTGGTACACCCGTCTCGGCTACCGTTTCATCGAATATGCGCAATGGTCGCATACCAATTATCGCAGCGTCATCCTGAGCAAAACACTCGGCGCCGCTTCTTGAGGCGCTCGCCCAAGGATTGAGTGTTTTCGGACTGATCCTTGGCTCTTGAGGCCTTGGGATGAGGGGCGTCTGACGACAAAGGGCACCGCACCAGTGTTCAAGCATTGCCCTCTTGCGGACATTTCCCGCGAATTCCGCTGAACGCCAAAGTCTACCCTTGACGTCCATTTCCTATCCTTTCTACTATCCTGCTATTGAGAACAAAAGGAGAATATTTATGAACCACCGACAGCAGAACGTCACGGAGTATTTGTGGACCGCGCCGCAGGTCGGCGAACCACGTCGGCGCACCAATTTGCGCCGCCGGGTCACCTTCCTGCGCGAACTCGAAAAAACCGGTTCGGTCAGCTATTCGGCGGCGCGAGCCGGAATCGATCGCCGCACGCTCTATCGCTGGCGCGACACGGATCCACGTTTCGGCGAGCGCTGGGACCGGGCCCTGCAGCTCCGCGACGAGGAGCTTCTCGACCGCGGCTACTCCCTCGCCCGCACGGGCGTGCCACGCTACGTCTTCCGCAACGGCGTCATGACGGCCACCTACCGCCGCCACGACGAACGGCTGATCATGTTCATGCTGAGCCACGCGCGGGCCCGGCCCGCCAACCGAAAATCCGACACGCGCAACAGCGACTCGTTCTGACGCGGACGCGGTCTGAAAATGTCACATCGTGTGTGTCGTTTTTCGCCGTTTCCTTCCATGTTTCCCGGGACTTGCGCCAACAGATAGGAAATCTCGGCCTTCCCCTCGAAAGATGCGCGCGATCCTCCGCAACGCGAAATCCCGGAACGCCTTGCGGTCGCTGCATCCGTGCTAAGACGAGCCCAACGCCAACAATCTTCACAGGGAAAGATACGTCCATGTCCGACGCAGTCATCCGCTCCACCGAGGGGCGCATCGGGGTCCTCACCATCAACACTCCGCCGGTGAACGCGCTGGCGGCCGCCGTGCGCGACGGCATCAAGGAAGGCGTCGAGGCCTTCGGCCAGGATCCCAATGTCGACGCCATCGTGCTGATCGGCGGCGGCCGGACCTTCATCGCCGGCGCCGATATCCGCGAGTTCGGCAAGCCGCCGTCGGGTGCCAACCTGAACGACGTCATCGCCACCATGGAGAGCTCGCCCAAGCTGATCGTGGCGGCGCTTCATGGGACGCCGCTGGGCGGCGGGCTGGAAACGGCGCTGGGCGCGCACTACCGCGTGTCGCTGCCGACCACCCGTCTCGGCCTGCCGGAAGTCCATCTCGGCCTGCTGCCGGGCGCCGGCGGCACCCAGCGCCTGCCGCGCCTCACAGGCGCCAAGTACGCGCTCGACGCCATCCTCGCCGGGCGCCACATCCCGGCACCGGAAGCCAAGAGCCGCGGCATCGTCGATGCCATCGTCGAGGGCGACCTGCTGAAGGGCGCCATCGCCCATGCCGAGATGCTGCTGGCGCAGAAGGCGCCGCTGCGCCGCGTGCGCGACCTCACGGCGACGCTGGAATCACCCGACCTGTTCAACGAGACCGAAAAGGCGATCGCGCGGCGCGCCCGCGGCTTCAAGGCGCCGTGGAACATCATCAAGTGCGTGCAGGCCGCCGTCGAGCTGCCGTTCGACGAGGGCATGAAGCGCGAGCGCGAGCTGTTCGTCGAGTTGCTGACCTCTTCTGAATCGGCAGCGCAACGCTACTACTTCTTCGCCGAGCGCGAGGCGGCCAAGGTGCTCGACGTGCCGTCCGACACGCCGCAGCGCGAGATCAAATCAGGCGGCATCATCGGCGCCGGCACCATGGGTGGCGGCATCGCCATGAACTTCGCCAACGCGGGCGTGCCGGTCACCATGCTGGAGACGTCGCAGGAGGCGCTCGACCGCGGCCTCAAGACCATCCGCACCAACTACGAGAACACCGCCAAGCGCGGTGGCATGAAGGCCGAGGACGTCGACAAGCGCATGGCGCTGATCACGCCGACCCTCGACTACAACGATCTCAAGGACGTCGACCTCGTGATCGAGGCCGTGTTCGAGACCATGGAAGTGAAGGAAGCGGTCTTCAAGAAGCTCGACGAGGTGGCCAAGCCCGGCGCCATCCTGGCCACCAACACCTCCGGCCTCGACATCAACCAGATCGCCACCTACACCAAGCGGCCCGGCGACGTGATCGGCATGCACTTCTTCTCGCCGGCCAACGTCATGAAGCTCTTGGAGAACGTGCGCGGCAAGGCCACCGAAAAGGACGTCATCGCCACGGTCATGTCGTTCTCCAAGAAGATCGGCAAGATCCCCGTCCTGGTCGGCGTCTGCGAGGGCTTCGTCGGCAACCGCATGCTGCGCATGCGCGGCATCCAGTCGTCCTACATGATGGAGGAAGGCGCCCTTCCCCAGCAGATCGACAAGGTGGTCTACGACTACGGCTTCCCGATGGGCCCCTTCGCCATGAGCGACCTCGCCGGAAACGACGTGGGCTGGCGCATCCGCCAGGGCAAGAAGGAGAAGGAAAAGCGCAACGTGCGCTACACCGGCTATGTCGCCGACGCGATCTGCGAGCTCGGCCGCTTCGGCCAGAAGACCGGCGCCGGCTACTACAAGTACAATCTGCCCGACCGCACGCCGATCCCCGATCCCGAGGTCGAGAAGATCATCG
>JAUXST010000632.1 GCA_030679805.1 Reyranella sp.
CGGCGGACCCGTCCGGCCGACGAATCAGCGCCAGCGGCAGAAGCAGCACGATGGGCAGCAGCGGGTGGGCGATCCAATGATCTGCCAGCGCGCCTGCGACCACGCCGGCGAGATAGGCGATCCACAACCCGGCGATCATCGTCGAGTTGGCGACGTCGGACCCAGGCGGCTTCGTCGGCTCCGTGAAACGTCCGAGAAAGCCCTGCATCATCTTCTGCAGGTTGCCGGTCAGGACGACGGTGTTCAGGCTCGCGCCGGCGAAGCGGGTCAGGGTGGCGTTCTGCAGTCCCATGGCGAAGGCGAGAACCGGGGCCGCGAAGAGGGGGGCGATCCACGCCGCGGCCACGATCGCCGCCGCCTCGATGCCGAAGATAGCCACGAGCGGAATCCTTCGGCCGAGGACGGCGCTCGCGGCAACGCCCACGAGAAAAGCCGCGATGATGATGGCGCTCTGCGCCGCCGTACCGAAATCCGCCTCGGCCAGCGCGATGCCAAGCAGCACCGTGTTGCCGGTCATCGCTCCGGCGAAGGCACCGAAAGTCAGGAAGCCCACGGCATCGGCATAGCCCGCGACGATCGCCAGGATACAGCCCTGCCAAGTGGTGTTGTCGGATGATGTCACGCGGCACCCTGATTTCTTGCCAGTCGAACAGGCCCATACTACGGTCGTCCACGGCGAGTGTCGTCGGCGATGCGAGGAGCGGCGAGATGATCCGATGCGTGCGGATTTGGACCGGCGAAGACCAGAATTCGCATTTCGAGGAAGGTTGGATCGCGCTGGAATCGGGCGCCCACGGCGACCTCCTGAGCAACAAGCTGCCGGTGTCCCACGCGTCGTTCCAGGAGACGGCGTCGGGCGGCACACTTGCCTGGCATACCGCACCGGTCCGCCAGCTCGTCATCACCCTGAGCGGCACCCTCGATTTCCAGACGCGCGGCGGCCAGCACTTCATGCTGAAGCCGGGTGACATCCTGCTGGCCGAGGACACCGCCGGCGGCGGCCACACCTGGAAGCTGGTCGACGATCAGCCGTGGCGTCGCGTCTATGTCGTCCTGGGACACGACGATCCCGTGCCGTTCAGGCGTGCCGCGTAAGCCTTCGAGGAAAATCGCATGAGCGAGAGCAACGTCGTTACCGATGCCGATGTCGATGTCGTCCTGGTGGGCGCCGGCATCATGAGCACGACCCTCGCCGTGTTCCTGAAGGAGCTGCAACCCCATCTCAAGCTCGAGATCGTCGAACGCCTGCCGGGCGAGGCGCAGGAAAGCTCCGGCGCCTGGAACAACGCCGGCACCGGCCACGCCGCCAACTGCGAGCTGAACTACACGCCGCAGCGCGCCGACGGCAGCATCGACATCGCCAAGGCGCTGGAGGTCAATGTCGAATTCGACATGTCGCGCCAGTTCTGGTCCTACCTGATCAAGAAGGGCGCCATCTCGCCCGACAACTTCATCCATCCCGTGCCGCATATGAGCTTCGTGATCGGCACCGACCGCCAGGCCTTCCTCAAGAAGCGCCATGCCGCGATGAGCGCCCATCACTGCTACCGCGGCATGGAATATTCCGAGGACCACAAGAAGATCGCCGAATGGGCGCCGCTGCTGATGGAGGGCCGCGATCCCGGCCAGCCGGTCGCCGCCACCCGCATCGTGAGCGGCGCCGACGTGAATTACGGCGCGCTCACCTCCGACCTGCTGACCTATCTCAAGCGCATGGACGGTTTCGCCGTCCATTTCTCGCAGAACGTGACCGGTCTGAAACGCCGGCCGGGCGGCGGCTGGCGTCTGAAGGTCAAGAGCGGGCTCCTGGGCAGCAGGACGATCAACGCGAAGTACGTGTTCCTGGGCGCCGGCGGCGGCGCGCTGCCGCTCCTGCAGAAGTCGGGCATCCCCGAGGCCAGGGGCTTTGCCGGTTTCCCGGTGAGCGGCATCTGGCTGCGCTGCGGCAAGGCCGAGGTGGCCGAACGCCACTCCGCCAAGGTCTACGGCATGGCGGCGCAGGGTTCGCCGCCGATGTCGGTGCATCATCTCGACACGCGCATCATCGACGGCAAGCGCTGGCTGCTGTTC
>JAUXST010000656.1 GCA_030679805.1 Reyranella sp.
AGATGACCACGGTGCTGGCGCCCAACGTGCACAATATCGCCGTCCAGGGCACGTTCGACGACTGCCAGGATCTCGCCAAGGCCTGCTTCAACGATCTCGCCTTCCGCGACCGCCATGCGCTGACGGCGGTGAACTCGATCAACTTCGCCCGCGTGATGGCGCAGATCGTCTACTACTTCTGGGCCGCCCTGAAGCTGGGCTCCCCCGATCGCCCCGTGGCCTTCACGGTGCCCAGCGGCAACTTCGGCAACGTCTATGCGGGCTATGCCGCCAAACAGATGGGCCTGCCGATCTCGCACTTCGTGGTCGGCGCCAACAGCAACGACATCCTGGCCCGCTTCTTCGAGTCGGGCGTGATGACCATGTCGGAGGTCGTGCCGACCTACAGCCCCAGCATGGACATCCAGGTGTCGAGCAATTTCGAGCGCCTGCTGTTCGATCTCTACGACCGCAACGGCGTCACCCTGGCCGATGCCATGACCGCCTTCCGCAGCACCGGCACGCTCAAGGTCGGCGCCAACGCGCTCTCGGGCGTGCGCCAGCTCTTCGATGCCGGCCGCGTCGACGAGCCCGGGACGCTGGCGGCGATCGCCGACTGCCGCCGCCGCTTCGGCGAGACCATCGATCCGCACACGGCGGTGGGCTATGCCGTGGCGCAGCAGCATCGCCGCGACGCCTCGGTGCCGATGGTCGTGCTGGCCACCGCGCATCCCGCCAAGTTCCCGGACGCCGTCGAGAAGGCCACCGGCGAGCGGCCGAAACTGCCGTCGCGGCTCGGCGACCTCATGGACCGTGCCGAGCGTGTCGATGGGCTGCCCAACGACGTGGCGGCGCTGAAGGCGATGATCGACGAACGACGGGCGACGGCCCTGGCCCCCATCCGTGCCAAGGTGCGGTCATGAGCGCGGTCAAGGTCACCACCCTCGGCAACGGCCTGCGCGTCGCCGTCGACGAGATGCCGGAGGTCGAATCGGCGTCGCTGGGCATCTGGGTCGCCTGCGGGACGCGGCACGAAAGCGCCGAACTGAACGGCATGGCGCACATGCTCGAGCATATGGCCTTCAAGGGCACCCGGACACGCAGCGCCCGCGCCATCGCCGAGGAAATCGAGAATGTCGGCGGCAGCCTCAACGCCTATACCGGCCGCGAGATGACCGCCTACCATGCCTCGGTCCTCAAGGAGGACGTGGGGCTCGGCGTCGAGATGATCTCCGACATCCTGCGCAATTCGGTGTTCGACCCCGACGAGCTTCAGCGCGAGCGCGGCGTCATCCTGCAGGAGATCGGCCAGGCGCTCGACACGCCCGACGACCTGATCTTCGACCAGTTCCAGGAGACCGCGCTGCCCGGCCAGCCGCTCGGCCGGCCGGTGCTGGGCACGGCCGAGTCGGTCGAGGCGATCGGCCGCGACGATCTCTTCGCCTATCTCGCCCGCCACTACACCGCCTCCAACATGGTCCTGTCGGCGGCGGGCCGGGTCGAGCACGACCGCATCGTCGATCTCGCCGAGAAGCATTTCGGCTCGGTGCCGCGCACGCCGGCCAACGCCATCGCGCCAACGCCACTGCGCTACGTCGGCGGCGACGGTCGCGAGACCCGGGTGCTCGAGCAGGCGCACCTCGTGCTCGGCTGCGAAGGCATCGGCTATCGCGACCCCGACTATTTCGCGCTCGCCATCTATTCGACCCTGTTCGGCGGCGGCATGTCCTCGCGCCTGTTCCAGCGCATCCGCGAGGAGCGGGGCCTGGTCTACGGCATTCACTGCTTCAACACGGCCTATGCCGACGGCGGCCTGTTCGGCATCTATGCTGGCACGGGCGAGGACGACCTCGCCGAACTGGTGCCGGCGGTGTGCGAGGAATTCGTCGGCGTCGCCGATACGCTGAACGAGCAGGAGCTGGTCCGCGCGCGCAACCAGATCAAAGCCGGCACGCTGATGGCGCTGGAATCGAGCGGCGCGCGCTGCGAGCAGGCGGCACGCCACCTGATCGTGCACGGCCGGCCGATTCCCTATGCCGAGATCGTGGCCCGTATCGAGGCGGTCGACCAGGACGCCGTGCGCCGCGTCGCGCGCCGTCTTCTCAAAGGCGAATTGACGCTGGCGGCACTCGGCCCGATCGACGGCTTGGAAGACCTCGGCCGGATCGCCGCGCGTCTCGCTGCCTAGAGGATCGGCACTGCGAGGTTCAGCGCCGCTTCAGCCTGAAGCGCAGCAGGTGGAGGTGGTTGGACCAAAATCCCCACCCGGAGAACTTCAGATAGCGCTCGTAGCGGCGGGTTTGCTCGGCGCCGACCAGTGCCACGGCCTCGGCGCGATGGGTGCGCAGATTGTTCGCCCAGATATCGCAGGTGCGCGCATAGTCGACGCGGTCGTTGCGTAGTCGCTCGACCTCGAACAGGCCGTCGGTTGCCGTGAGGATGTCGCGGACGCGCGGCAGGTCGGAGTCGGGGAAGATATCCCTCATGAACGGAATGGCGGCGGCGTCCAGGTTGGGGTCGCCATAGGCGATCGTCTGCAGCGTCATGCGCCCGTCCGGTCTCAGCCAATCGCGGCAACGCGAAAAGAAATCGCGATAGATGGCGATCTTGGCCGCCGGCTCGTCTTCCGGCTTGGTGAAATGCTCGAAGGCGCCGATCGAGACGATGGCGCCATAAGGTTCGGCCGGCTTGTGATCGACCCAACTCTCCAGCCGAATGTCGAACCGGGGCGACGGGCTGCCGAAGTTCGGCATGTCCTGGGCGATCGCACCACGGGCGAGATCGGCCTGGGCGTCGCTCAAGGTCAATCCGACACCATGAGCGAGGCGCGGTGCGCCTTCCGCCCGCGTCGCGGCGGCTGCGCGCAACATGCCGCCCCAGCCGCAGCCGACGTCGAGAACGGCGTCGGTTCGATCGGCCCCGGAATGGTGCAAGTGCCAGGCGATCTTGCGTCGCTGGGCGTCGGCCAGCGAACCCGTGTCCTGCTCGTCGCGCCACATCGCCGCCGAATAGGTCATCGTCTCGTCGAGCCAAAGCCGGTAAAAGGCATTGCCGACATCATAGTGCGCGCGGATCGCCGCCGCGGATGCCCCGGGGCCGAATGCTTTGGTCTCGTCCAACGGGTGTCCAATCCTTACGCGTCGGGGCGCGGGCTCTAGGCAGCCTTCGCCAGTTTCGCATCGGTTGCCTTGTCGCGCGGCGGCACGCCGATTGCGGCGCGTTCGATGACCTTCAGCACCTCGGCGCTGCGGCGGACGAGACTGTAGCGCAGCCCCGTATACAAGCTCACCGGGAACGGCATGCGTGCGTCGAAATCGATGATCAGCACCACCCGCGTCTCGTCGGTCTGGTTCTTCACCCAGTGCTCGCGCGTGTCGTCGAACACCAGCGGCTTGCCGACCTCCCAATGAAAATGGTGCCCGCCAATCTCAATCCAGCACTTCTCCGGCTCCTTGGGTACGATCAGCGGATAGTGGAAGCGGACCACACCGGCCGCCGAGCCACGGTGCGGCTCGATCTCGGCGCGGCCGTGCAGGATGCTGAACAGCGCGGTGTGCACGCCGGGGATCCGGTTGATCGCCGCGATGGTGTCGGGCACCGCCGCGGTATTCTCCTTTACCTCGTGGCCCATCAGCTTCAGCAGGAAGGTGCGCCATGCACGACCGGGCACGTAGAGGTCGCGCGGATGGACCTCGTGCAGCGTTGGGATCTCTTCATGGTGAC
The DNA here is from genome assembly GCA_030679805.1 of Reyranella sp. Taxonomy (GTDB): domain Bacteria; phylum Pseudomonadota; class Alphaproteobacteria; order Reyranellales; family Reyranellaceae; genus Reyranella. The sequence goes on from JAUXST010000656.1 coordinate 3,703, forward strand.
TTAGAAGGTACTGCAGGTCGGCCATGATCTTGTCGTGGCTCTTCTTGAGCTCGCCCAGGACCGGGAACACCCGCATCGCTTCCTCGCCGGCCAACGGCAGCTTGGGCATGTTGCGCAGGATCATGTCCGACATCTTGAGATTGAAGTTCTCGAGCGGCTGCTGCGGCAGCCAGATGTTCTTGGTCAGATAGAAGCGGCCCTTGTGGCCGACGCCCTTGGGAGACTCATTTGCCATGATCGAGATCCTGACCGGGTGAAATCCAGTGCATAGCTCATACTCCCGATTTGCCTCGCCAAGGCCGCGCAATTGACGCGGGGGCCGCGACCGACGGTCTCAATTTCCTACGTCAAGCCTCGGAAAACATGTAACAATTCTAAACCTGCGTTACTATGGCGCCAAGATGTTCCGTTTCGCCGATGTCCCTCTGTCCTTGTCGGGGATGACCCGGATCGCCGGCCGGCGCGTCTTCCTGCGCGCGCCGAGCATGGATGACTGGACGGAATGGGCCGAATTGCGGGCCCGCAGTCGGGCTTTCCTCACGCCCTGGGAACCGACCTGGCCCGAGGATTCGCTCGGCCGCGACCATTTTCGCCGCCGGTTGCGCCAGCAGGTCCGCGAATGGCGGGCGGGCGAGGCCTACGGGTTGTTCGTCTTCACCAATGATACCCGCCGGCTGGTGGGCGGCATAAACCTCAGCAATGTCCGCCGCGGCGTCGCCCAGGCCGCCGCGGTCGGCTACTGGATGGGCCAACCCTACGCCGGCCAGGGACTTATGACCGACGCGCTCCGCGCCACCCTGCCGTTCGTGTTCGACGAGCTCCGGCTGCACCGCCTCGAGGCGGCCTGCCTGCCGCACAACGAACCGTCTAAGGGGGTGCTGGGGAAGGTCGGCTTCCACGAGGAGGGGCTGGCGCGCCAGTATCTGCGCATCAACGGCCAATGGGCCGACCACCTGCTGTTCGCCCTGTTGCGGGCCGATTACGATCAACTCCTGAGAGCGGCCCGGTAGACGGGCGGGGAGATCCAATGCGCAATCTCACTCCGACCACCATCACCCAGGCCTTTGCCGACTATTGCCGCAACGCGCCCTCGGCCCGCACGCGCGACCTGATGGTCTCGCTCGCCACGCACCTCCACAGCTTCGTGCGCGACAACAAGGTGACTCAGGACGAGTGGATGGCGGCAATCGACGTGGTGACGCGCGCGGCAAAATTCACCGACGACAAGCGCAACGAATTCATCCTGCTCTCCGATCTGCTCGGCGTCTCCTCGCTGGTCGACATGGTGAACACCGCCGACTCCGGGACGACGTCGTCGTTGCTGGGCCCGTTCCTCATCGAGGGCGCTCCCGACTTGCCCAACGGCGGCGATATGTGGCGTGGCCAGGAAGGCGAGCCGCTGGTGGTGAGTGGCAAGATCGTCGACCAGAAGGGGGCGCCCGCCAAAGGCACCGTGCTGGCGCTCTGGCAGAATGCCGGCAACGGGCTCTACGCCCAGCAGGATTCCAAACAGGCGCCGACCAACTATCACGCCCGCCTCGAGGTGGCCGACGACGGCAGCTTCGCCTTCTCGACCGTTCGGCCGGTCTCCTACCAGGTGCCTTACGACGGCCCGGCCGGCGACATGCTGCGCGCGCTCGGCCGGGACGCGTGGCGGCCGGCCCACCTGCACATGATGGTCCATGCGCCGGGTCACAAGCCGCTGATCACCATGTTCTTCCCCGAGGACGACAAGTACCTCGACAAGGACGCCGTGTTCGGCGTGCGGGTGCCGCTCGTGCTGCCGTTCGCAAAGGAGACGGACCGCGCGAAGCTGCCGGCAAATCTGGCGGCACGCGAGACGCTGCCGCTGCCGGTGTGGACAGCAAGGCTCGATCTCGCCCTACCCGCGGGCTGATGCGCCCCGGCTGATGCAGCTCGTCGGCGTCCGTAACGTCGCCAAGGTCTTTGCCAACGGCGTTCGGGCTCTCGACGGCATCTCGCTCGATATCGAAGCCGGCGAATTCCTGAGCGTGCTGGGTCCGTCCGGCTGCGGGAAATCCACCTTGCTGAGGATAATCGCCGGGCTCACGCCGCCCAGCGCCGGAACGATCGACTGGCCGGGCGGCAAGCCCGACATCGGCTTCGTTTTCCAGGAACCGACGCTGATGCCGTGGGCAACGGCGCTGGCCAACGTCGCCTTGCCGCTCAAGCTCGCCGGCGTGGCGCGAAGCGAGCGCGAGGCGCGGGCGGCCGAGGCGCTGGGCCATGTCGGACTCGCCGGCTTCGAGCGCACCTGGCCACGCGAACTCTCGGGCGGCATGAAGATGCGCGTCTCGATCGCGCGCGCTCTGGTGACGGCGCCG
>JAUXST010000661.1 GCA_030679805.1 Reyranella sp.
TTGTGGCGCCGGGGTGCCTACGACCTCGTGCTGGCCGACCTTCAGATGCCGACCATGGATGGCTTCGAGCTTGCCCGGCGGATTCGCGTCAGCGAAGCCGCCGACCGGCGGCCGCGCACGCCGATCCTTGCCGTCACCGCCAGCACGCTGGAGGAGCAGGAACAGAAGAGCCGCTTGGCCGGCATGGATGGCTTCATCACCAAGCCGATCGGCATCGAGCAGCTCCGGGCGACCCTCGACGTCTGGCTGAAGGGTGCCCGGACGAAATGAGTAAGGCGTATGACCGCGCCAAGCTGGCCGAACTGTTCGGTTACGATTTCCGCACCCTGGCCGAAGTCGAGCGCGAATTCCTCGATACCGCGCGTGCCGCCGAGCGCGAGATCGCCGGCACCGGCGATCTCGATGCCGTCGCGCGCGCCGCGCACCGCCTGAAGGGCGCGTCGGGCATGATCGGTGCGGCCGCGCTGCGCCGGATTGCCGAGGAGATCGAACGCGCCGCCGAGGCCGCGGATCTGCCGAGCGTGCGGCACCTCCAGGGCGCGTTGAGCGAGGCAGTGCGCCGCGTCGCCGAGCAGGCGAGCGTCGCTGTCGACTAAAGTCGGCTCCCAGCAATGAGTCGATATCCGCTCTAGCGCCGAGGCCGAAGCATCATCGTCGCCGAATAGGAGAGCAGGCTGCGCCCGTTCTGCTCGACCAACCCGCGCAGGAACGCGATCGACTTGCCGCGTCGCGGGATTTCGACGCGCGTCGAGAGCGGTGCCGCGGCGTCTCCGGCCGACAGAAACTCGGCCGCGAAGGAGACGGTCGACGGCGCCATCTCGGCGGCGAGCGCCGCTGCGCGGGTGATCGCGGAGTCGGCGAAGCTCATCATGTAGCCGCCGTGCAGCGCACCGCCGGAATTGCACATGCGCGGCAGAGTCGGCTGCACGACCGAGGCGCCGTCGGTTTCGGGACGGACGTAGATCGGACCGATGTGGCGCGAGTAGGCGCTGGCCGTGGCGAACAGCTCGAAGCCGGACGGTACCGGCTGGTCGATCGGCTCGAGATGCCGGGCTGAGTTTTCTTCCTTGCGCACCATGGCCTTGGCGCGCGCCACGTGGCGGCAGACTCCCGACCAGAGCGCGATCGTCCGGCCTTCCTGCGTGATGCTGCCACGCGCGAAGGCGAGACGGCCGGTGACCTGCAGCGGCTCGCCGCGCGCCTCGAGTGGAGGGCCGATTCGGGCGCCATCGAGGAATTCGGCCGCGATGCTCACCGTAAGCGCAAAGGAGGTATTGGTGCCGCCGTCGGCAGCACGCCCGGCGACGAGACAGAGTGCATAGTCGGCGAAGGTGAGCAGGGCACCGCCGTGCACGCCGCCAGCATAATTGCCGTGCGCTTCGTGGGTCGGCAGCACACAGTGGACGCTGCCCGCCTGGCGCGCATCGCCTTCCAGTCGGTAGTAGATCGGACCCATATGGTCCTCGAACGGATCGGGCGGCACGAAGACCGAATAGGCCGCAAGATTGATGTCGGGCACAGGATGGGGCCTTCGGGTTCGCTCTTGTGAAGAGTTGGTCGGCGGCTCTAATAGGCGAAATCCCCCTGATACAAAAGAGCCACGGAGCGAAACGTCATGACGGCATCCACGCACAAGGTCGAGATCCGCCGCGAACGGCGGCCGCAGGGCGTGGTGGCGCATGTCGTGTTCGACAACGCGCGGCGCCTCAACGTGCTCAATCCGCCGGCGCTGCACGAACTCACCCAAGCCTTCCATGCCCTGGCGGGAGAGGATGACCTCCGCGTCGTGGTGCTCTCGGGCGCGGGCGGTCGCGCGTTCATCGGCGGCGCCGACATCAACCACATGGCGGCGATGCGCCAGTCCGAGGACGGCCGCGCCTTCATCACCCTGATCCACAAGCTCTGTCAGTCTATCCGCGACTGTCCCGTGCCGGTGATCTGCCGTCTCGAGGGCTATACGCTGGGCGCCGGCCTCGAGGTGGCGGCGGCCTGCGACATGCGCATCGCCACCGACGACGCCCATTTCGGCATGCCCGAGGTCAAGGTCGGCGTTCCCTCGGTGGTCGAGGCGGCGCTGCTGCCGCGCCTGATCGGCTGGGGCCGCACCTCGTGGATGCTGCTGACAGCCGAGAACATCGGTGCCGCCAAGGCCGAGGCCTGGGGGCTCGTCGAGGAGGTCGTGCCGACGGCGAAGATCGCCGAGGCCGTCGAGCGCTGCGTACATTCGATCGTCGAGGGCACGCCGCTTGCGGTGCGGGCGCAGAAGCGCCTGATGCGGCGCTGGGAGCGGCTGTCACTCGACGAAGCCGTACAGGCCGGCATCGATGCCTTCGCCCAGTCGGTGAGCGACGGCGAGCATATCGCGCCCATGACGGCGTTCACCAACCGAAAGAAGAAATGATGTCCATGCTCGATCGCCGCTGCTTCCTGGGCTCGGCTGCCGCCCTCGCACTCGCCCCATCGGCATGGGCCCAGGCTTATCCCTCCAAGCAGGTCACGATCCTCGTGCCCTTCACGGCCGGCAGCGGCACCGACACGATGGCGCGCATCTTCGCTGAGCGGCTGGGCGCGGTCGGCGGCCAGCCTGTCGTGGTCGACAACAAACCGGGCGCCAATGGCAGCCTCGCGGCCACGGCCGTGGCCCGCGCCACACCCGATGGCCACACGCTGATGGTGACGACCAACAGCTCGCATGCCGCCAACCTCGCCCTGTTCAAGAGCCTGCCCTACGATCCGGTGAAGGATTTCGAGGGCGTGGCGCTGTTCGGGTTGGCGCCGTTCCTGATCGTCGCCACGCCCAACGCGCCCTTCAACAACGTCAAGGAGCTGGTGGCCTACGCCAAGGCCAACCCGGGCAAGCTCTCCTACGGTGCCGGCACCAGCACCGCCACCGTCTCGGGCGAGTCGTTCAACCGGATCGTCGGCATCGAGGTGCTGCGCGTGCCCTACAAGAGCGCGCCGCCGGCCTTGACCGACGTCATCTCCGGCACCATCCACTACACCTTCATCGACGTCGGCACCGGCCTGCCGCACATCCGCGGCGGTCGGCTGAAGCCGATCGTCTCGACGTCGAGCCAGCGTTCGCCCAACCTGCCCGACCTGCCGACCATGCGCGAGCAGGGCATCGAGTTCGATCTCGATGCCTGGTACGCCCTGTTCGCTCCGGCCAAGACGCC
>JAUXST010000666.1 GCA_030679805.1 Reyranella sp.
GCAGGTGGACGATGAGGCAGTGGATGAAACATGCGTGGTGCATCGCCGTCGCGCTTGGGGCGGCAATCGCGCTCTTCCTGCCAGCGACGAGTTTCGCCGAAACGCGGGACGGCACCGTTGTCGACGCTGCCACGAGCGCACCGATCGCCAATGCGATCGTCACGTTGGGCAGCGACGCCGTCGTCACCGATGCGCAGGGCAAGTACTCGATCGCCGGCGGGACCGTGCCGCTGCAGGTGCGCGCCGCCGGCTATCGCCGCGAGTCGATCGCGACCGGAGATGAAGCCTTCCGCATGATTCGACTGACGCCCCTCGCGCCCAAGGCACTCTACCTCACCGTCTACGGCATCGGGGCTCCATTCCTGCGCGACCCTGCGCTCGAAGTGATCGAGAAAAGTGGGCTCAACGCCCTCGTCATCGACCTTAAGGGTGACCGCGGCCTCATTCCCTATCCCAGCGCACTGCCGCTCGCCGCCAAGGCAGGGGCACTCAAGCTCCGCACCATTCCCGACCTGAAGGAACTCGCGGCCACACTCAAGGCCAGGGGCATTTACCTGATCGCGCGCATCGTGGTGTTCAAGGATGACCTGCTGGTCAGTGTCCGGCCCGACTGGGCCGTTCGCGTCGGCAGCGCCGTCTGGAAGGATCGCGAGGGCCTGGGCTGGATCGATCCGTTCCGCAAGGAGGCCTGGGACTACACGCTGGGCGTCGCCGAAGAGGCCGCCGCCGCCGGCTTCGACGAAATCCAGTTCGACTATGTACGCTTCCCCGACGCGGCGGGGCCGGCCTACTCGCAGGTTTCGACCGAGACCTCGCGCGTGGAAGCGATTACCGGGTTCGTGCGCGAGGCACGACGGCGGCTCACGCCCTACAACGTCTTCATCGCACTCGATACATTCGGCTACGTCTGCTGGAACCGCAACGACACCGGGATCGGGCAGAGAGTCGAGGACCTGGCGACCGTGGCGGACTACATCTCTCCGATGCTCTATCCGTCCGGTTTCCAGTTCGGCATTCCGGGCTATACCAACCCCATCGCCCACCCTTATGAAATCGTCCACCGCTCGCTCGAAGAGTGCAAGAGCCGGACGGCCGGAACGGCGGTACGATATCGGCCCTGGCTGCAGGCCTTCCCGGACTATGCATTCGGCGGCCAGAAATTCGGCGCCGACGAGATCGGCAAGCAGATCAAGGCGTCCCGCGATGCCGGCACGGTTGGCTGGATGCTATGGAACCCGCGCAATGTCTATTCGACCGACGACATCAAGCCCCAGGCGGACAATGACAAGATACCGGCGAAGCGCTGAGGCGCTACGCCTGATCCTGGTCGGCTTGGTGTGCCAGGCCGTCGTCTCGTGTGCGGCCTCGGTGACGCCGGCCTCGGCAGCGCCGCCCTCCGCAAGGATGACGCCGGCCGAGGGTGCGGCGGCCATCGGCGCCATCGTCCGCGAGGAGATCGCGGCCGGTCATCTTCCCGGCGCCGTGGTCGTGGTGGGCGTCGCCGATAAGGTCGTGCTGCGCCAAGCCTACGGCGACCGGGCCGTTCTGCCCAGCCGCAGTCCGGCGACCGTCGGCACGATCTACGATGCCGCCTCGCTCACCAAGGTGATGGTGACGGCAGTGGCGATCCAGCAACTGGTTGAGCGCGGGCTGATCGATCTCGACAAGCCGGCCGCCGCCTACTGGCCCGCCTTCGCGGCCAACGGCAAGGCCGACATCACCGTCCGCCAGCTTCTCACCCACTACGCAGGGCTGCCGGCCGGCATTCCGACGCGCGCCTGGTCCGGCACCGAAGGCGCGCTCGCCACCATCGTGGCGCTGAAGCCGCTGGCGCCCGCCGGCTCGCGGTTCATCTACAGCGACGTCGACTTCATCGTGCTGGGCGAGCTGGTGCGTCGAGTGTCCGGCCAGCCTCTGGAAACCTACGCTGCCGCCAACATCTTCCAGCCGCTCGGCATGCGCGACACCGGATTCCGGCCGCCCACCGCGCTCAAGAACCGCATCGCGCCGGCCGACGTCGAAGGCGGCGAGCTGCGCTGGGGCGAGGTCCAGGACCCCATCGCCTTTCGCATGGGTGGCGTGGCGGGCCATGCCGGCGTGTTCACCACGGCCGACGATCTCACGCTGTTCGCGCGCATGATGGCGTCGGGCGGCGGGAAGGGCGACCCAGGCGTGCTGCGCCCGCAATCGATCGCGGCGATGACGCGGCCGCAGAGTCCTCCGGGTGGCCCGGCCTTGCGCGGCCTCGGCTGGGACATCGACTCGCCCTATTCGGGCTTTCTCGCGCCCTCGTTTTCGCCGCGCTCGTTCGGCCACAC
>JAUXST010000676.1 GCA_030679805.1 Reyranella sp.
GAAAGCCTTGCCGCGCGCCTGCGGTGCGCCAAGCGGCAATCGCCAGACCTTGAGCTTGTAGACGATGCCGCGACTGGAGAAGAACAGCACCGGCGTGTGAGTGTTGGCGATGAAGAGATTGGAGACGAAATCGTCCTCGCGCGTGGCCATGCCCGAGCGGCCCTTGCCGCCGCGGCGCTGGGCGCGATAGGCCGACACCGGCACCCGCTTGACGTAGCCGCCGTGCGTGACCGTGACCGCCATGTCCTCGCGCTGGATCAGGTCCTCGATGTCCTGCTCGAACTCGTTGTCGAGAATCTCCGTACGGCGCGGCGTCGCGAACTGGTCCTTGATCTCGAGCAGCTCCTTGCGCATCAGTGCGAAGAGCTTGTCGCGGTCGGCCAGCAGCTCGAGATAACCCTCGATCAGCTTGGCGACCTCGCCCAGTTCCTCGGCGATCTTGTCGCGCTCCAGGCCTGTCAGGCGCTGCAGGCGCAGTTCGAGGATGGCGCGGGCCTGGGCCTCGGACAGCCGATAAGTGCCGTCGGCCGCCACCTCGCGGCCCGGCTCGGCGATCAGCAGGATCAGCGACGCCACGTCAGCGGCCGGCCATTCCTTGGCCATCAGCCGCTCGCGCGCGACCACCGGATCGGGCGACCGGCGAATCAGCGCGATCACCTCGTCGATGTTGGCGACGGCAATGGCGAGGCCGACCAACACATGGGCGCGATCACGGGCATGGTTGAGTTCGAATTTGGTACGCCGCGTGATGACCTCGGCGCGGAAGCGGATGAACGCCTCGAGCAGCTCCTTGAGGTTCATCAACTTCGGCCGGCCGCCATCCAGTGCCAGCGAATTGACGCCGAACGAGGTCTGCAGGGGCGTGAAGCGGTAGAGCTGATTCAAGACGACATCGGCCATGGCGTCGCGTTTCAGCTCGATCACCATGCGCACGCCGTCGCGATCGCTCTCGTCGCGCACTTCGGAGATGCCCTCGACCCGCTTGTCGCGCACCACTTCGGCGATGCGCTCGTGCAGGCGTGCCTTGTTTTCCTGGTAGGGGATCTCCGAAATTATGATCGACTCTCGACCGCCACGCCCCTCCTCGATCCGAGTCTTGGCTCGCATGATGACCGAGCCACGGCCAAGTTCATAGGCGGCACGGATGCCGTTGCGGCCGAGGATGGTGGCGCCGGTCGGGAAGTCCGGACCCGGCACGTGCTCCATGAGCTGGGCGATCGTCAGTTCCGGGTTGTCGATCAGCGCACAGCAGGCATCGAGCAGCTCGCCGAGATTATGCGGCGGAATGTTGGTCGCCATGCCGACGGCAATACCGCCCGCACCGTTGGCCAGCAGGTTCGGGAACGCCGCCGGCAGGACCGTCGGCTCCAGCGTGGTCTCGTCGTAGTTTGGCTGGAAATCGACGGTGTCCTTGCCGATGTCGGCCAGCAACGTCTCGGCGACACGGGCCAGGCGCGCCTCGGTGTAGCGCATCGCCGCCGGCGGATCGGCGTCCATCGAGCCGAAATTGCCCTGCCCCGAGATCAGCGGCAGGCGCATGGAGAAATCCTGCGCCATACGCACCAGCGCATCGTAGATCGATTGATCGCCGTGCGGATGGTACTTACCCATCACTTCGCCGACGATACGCGCCGACTTGCGGAAAGCATGTGTCGAGTCGAAGCCGCTTTCCTTCATCGCGTGCAGGATACGGCGCTGCACCGGCTTCAGGCCGTCACGGGCATCGGGCAGCGCACGCGCCACGATCACGCTCATCGCGTAGTCGAGGTAGGAGCGACGCATCTCCTCTTCGATCGTGATGGGCTCGATATCGTGCGAAGGCTGCTGCGGCGGAGGCGCGTCGGAGGGCGGCGGCGGCGGCGGAAGGGTCGTTTCGTCGCTCACGGAAACCTGGTTTTTACTCGTTATTTTGGCCCTGCCAGAGGGCCCGGCGGAACAAGGTAGCACCCTACCAAACTAGCTCCCGAAGACCAACAAAAAACGCATTCGAGAGCAGTCTTTAACTATTTGATTTTATTGATTAAATTGTCGCCCAAAATAGACCCCGGAAAGGCTGCCAATTGCCCCCAGTAACAGGTTCCAAAACCCCTTCGATCGCAGTCTTCGATATGGGCGGCGTCCTGCTCGACTGGAACCCGCGCCATCTCTACCGCAAGCTGATCCCGGAGCCCGGGAAAATGGAGCAATTCCTGGCATCCGTGACCACGACCCAGTGGCACGTCGACCAAGACCATGGCGGCGACCCGGCCGACGCGACACGGCGGTTGCAGGCCGAATTTCCGGCCCACGCGCCCCTGATCGCCGCCTTCTACGACCGCTTCCACGAGATGTGCGACCACGCCTTCCCGGAGATGGCGGACCTCGTCGATCGGCTCCATCAGGCTGGGACGCCGCTCTACCTGCTATCCAACGCGCCGGCCTTCCTCGATGGCTGGCTGCGAGGCCCCGCGCACGAGCGCCATCCCTTCCTCGGCCATTTCCGCGACTATGTGGTGTCCGGCAAGGTCGGATGCGCCAAGCCCGCGCCGCAAATCTACGATCTGGTCTGTCGCACCGGCCGTTTCCAGCCGGGCGACGCCGTGTTCGTGGATGATGTCCTGGCGAATGTCGACGGGGCGAAGGCGTTCGGCATGCACGCCGTGCACCATCGCTCGGCCGACGAAACCGCCCGCGCCTTGCGCGCGCTGGGGCTGCCGATTTAACCGCGCCCGCTTCCTGGAACGGCCCAGTTCCTAGAACGGAATATCGTCGTCCAGTTCGGCCTTGCCGCCACGCGCCGCCGGCCGACCGCCGCCACCGCCCGATGGGGGCGCGCTGCCGCCCGCATCGTTATCCATGCCGCCGGCCGGAGCACCGCCACCCTCGCCGCCGCTGCGGCCATCGAGCATGGTAAGCGCCCCGCCGAATCGCGGAATCACGACCTCGGTGGTGTAGCGCTCCTGGCCGCTCTGGTCGGTCCACTTGCGCGTCGAGAGCTGGCCTTCGACGTAGACCTTGGAACCCTTGCGCACGAATTTCTGGGCAACTTCTGCCAACTTCTCGTTGAAAATGACGACGCGATGCCATTCGGTGCGCTCCTTGCGCTCGCCACTCTGGCGATCCCGCCACGTGTCCGACGTGGCCACCGACATGTTCACCATGGATCTGCCGTCCTGCATCGACTTGACTTCGGGGTCGCGCCCCAGATTGCCGACCAGGATGACTTTGTTGACGCTGCCCGCCATGGGGGCCTCCTTCGCTTTCCCGGTGCCACGGGTCGCGGCACCTACCTCACGGCGCGCAACCTAGCCCCACCGGCCTGTGGGCAGCCACCAATTTTGGGTTGTGGGGTGAGCTTCGCTCATGCCGCCCCTCCGAGTTTTCATTGGCAGTGCGCACAAAGGCTCCCCTATCCTCGCCGCCATGAGCAATTCCTTCCACGTTTCCCAGGTCTCGCGCGGCCAAGCCTACGCCATGCTGGGCGGGGCGGCGCTGATGATGACCCTGGCGATGGGCATCCGGCAGAACCTCGGCCTGTTCCAGGCGCCCGCCTCCAAGGAACTCGGAATCGCGATCTCCGACTTCGCGCTCGCCATCTCGGTGCAGCAGGTCGCCTGGGGATTGAGTCAGCCGATCGCCGGGGTTTTCGCCGACAAGCACGGAACGCGTTGGGTCGCTCTGATCGGCAGTGCGCTGTTCATTCTGGGAATCTGGCTCACGGCCACCGCGCAGGGGGCGCTGCCGATCGTGCTGGGGGCCGGCGTGCTGATCGGTGTGGCCCTTGCCTGCACGACATCGGGCATCACCGCCAATATTGCCGCCCGCGTGGTCCAGCCGAACCGGCGGACGCTTGCTTTCGGCATCGTTTCCGCCGCGGGCTCGGTCGGCACCATGGTGACGGCGCCGATTGCCGCCTACCTTCTTAATACAGACGGCTGGCGGGCCGCGGTTTGGGCCTTCGTCATCCTCGCCTTCGCCATGCTGCCGGCCGCCTGGATCGGCAGCCGCGCCGACAAGCTGCCCAACAGCCTGCCCACCGACCGCGACCTGACATTGATGGGCGCCCTCGACGAGGCCCGCCGCCACAGCGGCTATGTTGTCATGGCAATCGCCTTCTTCGTGTGTGGACTGCAACTCGTATTCCTGACCACCCATCTGCCGACCTACCTCGCCCAGTGCGGCATGGATGCCTCGTACAGCGCCATCGCGCTGATGCTGATCGGCGGCTTCAATATCCTGAGTTCGTGGCTTTTCGGCTGGCTGGGCGATCGCTACCCCAAGCGCCTCCTGCTGGGCGCCATCTATCTCCTGCGCTCGCTTGCGCTCGCCCTGTTCTTCATGTTTCCGCCCACACCGCTCAGCGTCGTCCTGTTCGGCGCCGCCATGGGGACCCTGTGGCTGGGCGTTATTCCACTGGTCAACGGGCTCGTGGTCCAGATCTTCGGCCTGCGCTTCCTGTCGACCCTGACCGGCATTGCCTTCCTGAGCCACCAGGCCGGCTCGTTCCTGGGCGCCTGGGGCGGCGGCTATCTCTTTGATCTCATGGGCTCCTACGACCTCGCCTGGAAGATCGGGGTCCTGGTCGGGCTGGCGGCAGGCACCCTGCAACTGCTCATGAACGACCGGCCGACGGACCGAGTGCTAGCAGCGCAAGCACTGACGGCCTGACGCTGGGACCTGATATCGGGACTGGCGAAGCTGGGGGTTAATCGCCATATGCGCTGATCCCGCGCATACCCTATTCTCCGGTCCATATGGCCAAGTCCCGCTTACCCGTCGCCGAACCTCACCGTTTCATATCGATCCGCGGTGCCCGCGAGCACAACCTCAAGAACGTCGATCTCGACCTGCCACGCGACCGGCTGGTGGTGATCACCGGCTTGAGCGGCTCGGGAAAATCCTCGCTCGCCTTCGACACCGTCTATGCCGAAGGCCAGCGCCGCTACGTCGAGAGCCTGTCGTCCTATGCGCGCCAATTCCTGGAACTGATGCAGAAGCCCGACGTCGATTCCATCGAGGGGCTGTCGCCGGCGATCTCGATCGAGCAGAAGACGACCTCGCGCAACCCGCGCTCGACGGTGGGCACCGTCACCGAGATCTACGACTATCTGCGCCTGTTGTTCGCGCGCGTCGGCGTGCCCTACTCGCCGGCGACGGGACTGCCGATCGAGAGCCAGACCGTTTCCCAGATGGTCGACCGCATCAAGACGATGCCGGAGGGCACGCGCCT
>JAUXST010000658.1 GCA_030679805.1 Reyranella sp.
CACCACGGGCTGGGCCCCTGCCCCGTCCTCCAGCGCCAGATGATAACGCACCATCTGGCCGAGATAGATCGCCTCGACGACCTTGGCGGGCTTGCCCGCACCGTCGGCCGACAGGCGCACCCGCTCGGGCCGGACCAGCCCGCGCCGGCCGTCCGGCATGCCGACGAAGTTGGCGATTCCCAGGAATTCCGCGACGAAGCGGTTGGCGGGCTTGAGATAGGCCTCGGCCGGCGTCGCCACCTGCTGCGTACGGCCCTTGTCGAGCACCATGATGCGGTCGGACAGCGACAGCGCCTCTTCCTGGTCGTGCGTGACCAGGAGTGTCGTGACGCCGAGCGTCCGCTGAAGCTGCTTCAGCTCGACCTGCAGCTCCTCGCGCAGCTTGCGATCGAGCGCGCCCAGCGGCTCGTCGAGCAGAAGAATGTCGGGCTTGAACACGACGGCACGCGCCAGCGCCACGCGCTGCTGCTGCCCCCCCGAGAGCTGCGAGGGGCGCCGGTCGCCCAAACCGTCGAGACGCACCAGCTTCAACGCCTCCTCTGCCTGCGCCGCGGCCTCGGCGCCACGGATGCCGCGGACGCCCAGGGGAAACATGACGTTTTCCAGCGCCGTCATGTGCGGGAACAGGGCATAGGACTGGAACACCAGGCCGATATTGCGCTCCTGCGCCGTGGCGTTGGTGACGTCGCGCCCGCCGATGAAGATGCGGCCCGAGGTCGGGCGGTTGAGGCCCGCGATCAGCGACAGCAGCGTCGTCTTGCCCGAGCCGCTCGGCCCCAGGATGGTAACGAACTCGCCCTGCGTGACGGAGAGGTTGACAGCGTCGGCCGCCGCGAAGGTGCCGTAACGCTTGGTCACTTCCTCGAGGCGGATGTCCGACATTCAGTGCTGCACCAGCCGGGCCATCGCGCGATCGGCGGCAGCCAGCGTCTCGTCGATGATGGCGTCATCATGCGCCGCCGAGAGGAACCAGGTCGTGCGCTGATTGACGCGGATGCCCTCTTCCTGCAGCGCCCGGTGGAAGGCGAGCGCCGTGTCGCGATCGCAGGCCATGGACTCGCGGTAGTTCCGCGGCGGCGCCGCACGCGAGAAGAAGGTCTGGAAAATGGTCGGGAAGCCTTGCACGAGGACCGGCAGCTTGTGCCGCGCGCCGAGCGAACTCAAGCCCTGCATCAGACGGCTGCCGCGCTGCTCCATCAGGCGATAGAGCGCCCCGCCGTCGCGTTCCAGCTCGTCCAGCGCCGCGAGCGCCGCGGCCATGCTCTGGACGTTGCCATTGTAGGTGCCGCCATGCATCACGCCGCGGTCGAGCAGCGTATCCATGACATCGCGCCGGCCCGCCACCAGGGCCAGGGGAAAGCCGGCCGCGACGGCCTTGGCGTAGATCGACAGGTCGGCCTTGGCCCCGAAGCGCGCCTGCGCGCCGCCCAGCCCGACGCGAAATCCGGTGATGACCTCGTCGCAGATAAAGAGCGCGCCTTCGGCGCGGCAGAGCTCGGCCACACCAGCGAGATATCCCTCATGCGGCAGGATCGCGCCGCCGTTCACCATCACCGGCTCCATGATCACGGCCGCGATCTGCCGGGGATGCAGGTCGAAGGCGCGCCGCAGCGCCGCCAGGTCGTTCCATCCGGCAACGACGGTATCCTCGAGGACGCTGGGCGCCATGCCGGGCGATCCCGCGACCGGCACGGGCGCGTCGGCCGGTCCGGCCTCGTTCAGCGACGGCTTGGTGCTGATGAAGGCCTGGTCGCTCCAGCCGTGGTAGTGGCCCTCGCACTTAATGATCTTGACCCGGCCGGTGAAGGCCCGCGCGAGCCGCATGGCCATCAGCACCGCCTCGGTGCCCGAGGTGGCGAAGCGCACGACCTCGGCGCTGGGCAGCAGCCGGTTCAGCCGCTCGGCCAGCTCGGTTTCGCGCGGATGCTGGCCGGCGAAGACCTGCCCCTCGGCGAGCGAGCGCGCCACGGCATCGATCACCGGCTTGGGCGCATGCCCCAGGATCGCCGGGCCATTGCCGAGCACGTAGTCGATATGGACGTTGCCGTCGACGTCATGGAGCCGTGCGCCCTCGCCGCGCTCGAAGAACAGCGGAACGGGTGTGCTGGCATAGCGCACGTTGCTGCTGACGCCACCCGCCAGATGGGCCTTGGTGCGCTCGTAGAGCGCGATCGATTTTGCGTAGCTGCGCATGGTCCCCACCCAGCAAGAACAGTGCCTGCACCGATGTGGCCTGCCCGCGGGTATCCACCATCTGTGATCACAAATTTCGCGGCGAGAGTAGCCCGCCGAGGAAGATTGGAGCAATGCATTTTTGTGATCACAAATTGACGGTGTCGGGCTATAGTCCCCACCGATGCGATCCTCCGTCCCCGCCGAGTTCCCGGCCGACACGTCCCTGCGCTCGCAAGTCTACGATTCGCTGCGGGACGCGCTCACCGCCGGCAGGTTCGTTCCCGGCCAAAAGCTCACGTTGCGCTTCCTTGCCAAGGCGCTGGGCGTCAGCCTGATGCCGGTGCGGGAAGCGCTCCGGCGCCTGGTCGCCGAGGGCGCCTTCGAAATGCGCC
Organism: Reyranella sp.; assembly: GCA_030679805.1. Taxonomy (GTDB): domain Bacteria; phylum Pseudomonadota; class Alphaproteobacteria; order Reyranellales; family Reyranellaceae; genus Reyranella. The sequence continues at coordinate 2,568 of JAUXST010000658.1, forward strand.
CCAACCGGTCGGTCCGCGTGCCACTCATGACGCAGGCCAAGATCCTCGAGCTGCGCGACATCAGGATGGCGGTCGAGGGGCTGGCGGTGGGAAAGGCCGCCGCGCTGGCCACCCGCGAGCAGATCGCAGGGTTGCGCCGCATCGCCCTCGAGATCGTCGCCGCCCGCGAACTGGGCGATAGTGTCACGGACCGCAAGAAGATCCGCGAGTATCACTTCGCACTCTATGCGATCGCCGACCAGCCGACGCTGCTGCGGGTGATCGAGGGGCTATGGCTCCAGACCGGCCCCTACATGAACCTGCTCTATCCCGGGTTCGTGAGTTCGCCGCGCGGGCCGGAAGGCCGCGCCCGCCTAATCCGGGCCCTGCAGGCCCATGACGCCGCCACCGCCCGCCGCGAAATCGAGCGCGACATCGGCGATGCACTCACCTACGTCGCCGATCTCGCCGACTCAGCCGGCAATATCGCGCCCGCCTCGCCAATCGCCGCGAAACGCAAGCGGCAGCCGTCGAAGGCACTTCCTGCCAGACCGCGCGGCGCCGCACTTTTCCAACGTGCCGAAAGACTTTAGTTTTCAGGATCAAGGAGGACGTCATGGCCCAGCAGCTCAGCAATCAACGCATCGCCTGGTTCAACGGCAAGTTCGTGCCGGAGAACGAGGTGATGATCCCGTTCCGCGACCGCAGCTGGAAGTACGGCGATGGCGCCTTCGACATGACGCGCACCTTCAACGGCCAGCCGTTCCGTCTGAAGGAGCACATCGATCGGTTCTACCGTTCGCTGCGCTACCTGCAGATCGATCCGGGCCTCTCCCCCAAGGAGATGGTGGCGCACAGCGAGGAGGTCGTGGCGCGCAACGAGCACCTGCGTGCGGAGGTCGGCGACTGGTGGCTGGGCCAACGCGTCAGCCGCGGCGTCGATGCCGTGGGCGACGAGGGCTGGGAGCACACCGGTCCCAACGTCGTGATCGAGATGACACCACTGCCGTTCGCCAAGCGCGCCAAGCAGTATCGCGACGGCGCTGACGTGATGACCACGACGGCGCGCCGCATCGCGCCCTCGATGCTGTCGCCACGCGCCAAGACGCACAACTATCTCAACATGATCATGGCCGAGAAGCCGGTGAAGGCGCTCAACCCCGACGCCTGGGCGCTGCTGCTCGACGAGAACGGTAACCTGGCCGAGGGCATGGGCAGCAACATCTTCATCGTCCGCGAGGGCCAGCTCTTCACCCCGTCGGAACGCTACGTCTTGCCGGGCGTCAGCCGCCAGATGACCATCGACATGGCCAAGCAGCTCGGCATCGCCTGCACGGCCTGCGACATCGACCTGTTCGACGCGGCCAACGCCGAGGAGATGTTCCTGACCTCGACCAGCCTCTGCATCCTGCCGGTGAAGAGTTTCAACGGCGCGCCGGTCGCCGACGGCAAGACGCCGGGCTCGATCACCAAGAAGCTGATCGACGCCTATTCCAAGAGCGTCGGCTGCGATTTTGTGGCCCAGTACCTCAAGTTCCTGCAGTAGCGGGCAGCCCCCCCCTCCGCCGCCTGGCGGCAGAGGGGGCGACTCCGGCCTGCAAAGGGCGTAGACTTCTTGCTTGTGGTAGATCGCGGCAACGTCGTGATCGAACTATCTTGATCATGTACCGGCTCGCGACCTTCGAACGCTTCGTTCAGGAGGAGGCAGTCATGGCCGTGCAGGACCACGTTCGGAATCCTTTGGAATGGGCTTGGGATCATCTCAAGCAAACCGGCCACGCCGTCGAGGCGACCGCCCACACTATGGAAGGCACCTGGGAGGACCGAGACGCCGCACCACCCAAGGTGCGCCGCATCGGCGCCGCCGACATCGGCGATGCACTGGCCAAAGGATTTAGAGATTTCGGCGCGTGCCGGACGGACGTCGTCTTCCTCTGCCTGCTCTATCCCCTCGCCGGCCTGATCATCTCACGCATGGCCTTCGACTACGGCATGCTGGCGCTGGTGTTCCCGCTGATCGCGGGCTTCGCTCTCATCGCCCCGCTGTTCGGCGTCGGCCTCTACGAGATGAGCCGGCGACGCGAACAAAGCCTCGAGACCGGATGGGCCGATGCCTTCGGCGTCGTGCGCTCGCCCGCGATCGGCGCCATCCTGGTGATGGGCCTGCTGCTGCTGGCGCTGTTCTGCCTGTGGCTGTTCGCCGCCAACTTCATCTACACGATGACCCTGGGACCAGATGCGCCAGTGTCGGCCACCGCCTTTGCCCGCGATGCGCTCACGACGCCGCAGGGCTGGACGATGATCGTGGTCGGCGTGGGCGTGGGCTTCCTCTTCGCCCTCGTGGCACTGGTGATCAGCGTGGTCTCGTTCCCACTGCTGCTCGACCGCAACGTCGGCGTCGGCACCGCCATCGCCACCTCGGTCCAGGCGGTGCGCACCAATCCCGGCCCGATGGCGATGTGGGGGCTGGTCATCGCCGCCAGCCTCGTGATCGGCGCCATTCCCCTGCTGGTGGGCCTTGCCGTCGTCCTGCCGGTGCTCGGACACGCGACCTGGCACCTCTACCGCAAGGTGGTGGCGTAACGACTCTCAGCTGGCGTCGAACTCCACAAGTTCGGCGCCTTCGTTCACCTGCTCGCCCACAGCATAGCGCACGCTCTTGATGGTGCCGTCGGCGGGGGCCACTAGTGTGTGCTCCATCTTCATCGCCTCGAGCACCAGCAGAGGCTGGCCCTTGCTCACCACGTCGCCGGCCTTGACCTTCAGGTCGATGATCTTGCCCGGCAGCGGCGCCCGCACCGTGGCTTCCGCGGCACCTGCGGCCTCATACATCGAGAGGTCGAGAGGATCGACGAGGCGCAGTCTCCGGCTGCGGCCGTCGGCGAACAGGGTGTAGTCGACGCCACCGTCGATCGCGATGCGCCGGACCACCGTCGCTACGAACGTGTCTCCGCCGAGACCGATCGCCAGCTTGCCATCGTCGGGGCGCGGCACGCGCGCCTCCAGCGCACCACC
>JAUXST010000689.1 GCA_030679805.1 Reyranella sp.
TCATTTTGAAGATCCTCCGCCGGCGCGCCGCGCCACCTCCTCCTGCGGGGGAGGGGTTTGATTTCCTCCCCCGCAGGGGGAGGTGGCCGTCGGCCGGAGGGGGTCTTAAGGTGCGGTGAACAGCCGTTTACCGAGGAAACGCCCCAATGGATTTCACCATTCCCGCCGACATCGCGGCCTATCTGGTCGAACTCGACACCTTCATCGAGCGCGAGATCCGGCCGCTGGAGCGCCAGGACGACAACATCCGCTTCTTCGACCATCGCCGCGAGCATGCGCGCACCGACTGGGACAATGACGGCCAGCCCCGCCACGAATGGGAAGAGCTTTTGGCCGAGATGAAGCGCCGCGCCGACAAGGCCGGGCACCTGCGCTTTGGCCTGCCCAAGGCGCTGGGCGGCAAGGATGGCTCCAACCTCGCCATGGCGCTGATCCGCGAGCATCTCGCGCACAAGGGGCTGGGGCTACACAACGACCTGCAGAACGAGAGTTCGATCGTCGGCAATTTTCCGGTGGCGCTGCTGCTGCATCGCTTCGGCACCCAGGAGCAGAAGGACCGCTACATCGAAGGCATGTTCAAGGGCACGGAGCGTATCGGCTTCGGCCTCACCGAGCCGCTGCACGGCTCAGACGCCACCTTCATGGAGACGGTCGCGGTCAAGCAGGGCAGCGACTGGGTGCTGAACGGCATGAAGCGGTTCAACACCGGCATGCACACCGCCACGGTCGATCTGGTGTTTGCGCGCACCTCGGGCAAGGCGGGCGACGCGCGCGGCATCTCGGCGTTCCTGGTGCCGATCAAGACTCCCGGCTTCAAGGTCGAATACATGTGGTGGACCTTCAACATGCCGTCGGACCATGCCGAGGTGTCTCTCACCAACGTGACGGTGCCTGCATCGACCATGCTGGGCGAGGAAGGCCGCGGCCTCGACGTGGCGCAGACCTTCGTGCACGAGAACCGCATCAGACAGGCCGCTTCCAGCCTCGGCGCGGCGCAATACTGCATCGACATGTCGGTGGCCTATGCCAAGAACCGCAAGGTGTTCGGCAAGGCGCTGGCGACCAACCAGGCGATCCAGTTTCCGCTGGCGGAGCTGCACACCGAGGCGGAGATGACGCGCGGGCTGGTGCGCAAGACGGCGTGGCATCTCGACCGCGAGCACCACATGAGCGTGAGCGAATGGGTGGCGATGTCGAACTACCGCGCCAACCGCCTGGTGTGCGACGCCGCCGACCGCGCCATGCAGGTCCACGGCGGCATCGGCTATTCGCGCCACACGCCGTTCGAGCACATCTACCGCCATCATCGACGCTACCGCATCACCGAGGGCTCGGAGGAGATCCAGATCCGCAGAGTCGCCGGCACGCTGTTCGGCTTCTGGGGCGCGCAGAAGGCTTCTACGGCACCGAAGCAGTGAAGCAGGCCGCCCGTCCGGGCAGCCGTTTCACCGGCGACATCCTGATGTTCGGCACGGCCATGCTGATGGGATCGAGCTATCCCTTCGCCAAGGACGTGCTCGCCGTCATGAGCCCCCTGCTCTACAGCGCTTCGCGCTACCTGGTGGCGAGCCTGTTCCTGTTTGCGGTCCTGGCGCTGATGCGCAAGCCGATGGACCTGCCGCGGCGCGACTGGCTGCCGATGCTGCTGCTGTCGCTGGTCGGCGTGGCGCTGTTCCAGGCGTGCTGGGGCCTCGCCATGGCGCGGAGCGCACCCAGCCTGGGCTCGATCGTGATGACCACGACGACCGCCTTCTCGGCCATCCTGGCCTGGTTCGGCGGCCGGCGGCTGCCGGCGCTGGGCTGGGGCGGCATCGTGCTCGCCTTCGCGGGCGTGGTGCTGGTGGTGAACAATTCGCTCAGCGCCTTCACCCTCTCGGTCGGCAGCCTCGACGGCACGCTGCTCTGGATGCTCTCGGCCTTCGCCTGGGCGTTCTACGTCGAGCGCTGCGCGCCCTACAATCTGCGCCTTGGCGCGCTCCGGGTGATGGCCTGGACGACCCTGCTGGGCTCGCTGGTGCTGCTGCCGGTGTCGCTGGTCTTCGATTCGGTGAGCGAGTTCGGCTTGCTCGATGACCGGCTGCTGGGCTTCTGGCTCTACACCGCCATCTTCCCGGTGGGCGTGGCCTTCCTCGGCCTGACGGCCGGGCTTGACCGCCTGGGGGTGAGCCGGGTCATGGTCTACATGTACCTGATCCCGGTGGCGGGCGTGGGCCTGTCGGCGGCATTTTTCGGCGATCCGCTGACGGCAGCCCGCGTGCTGGGCGGCCTGATCGTGCTGACCGGCGTCATTCTGACGCGTGTTGCGCTCGACCGCGCCGCCCGCCTTCCTGTATGACCTTGCCATGGCCTCGAAACTCGAAACCCTGACGACACCCGGCAGCGGCGGACGGCGCGCGTCCGTCAACCGCGTGACCAAGGAAACCAGTATTTCCGCCGCCATCAACCTCGACGGCACCGGCAAGTACGACATCAAGACCGGCATCGGCTTCCTCGACCACATGCTGGAGCAGTTGAGCCGCCACAGCCTGATCGACATCACGCTGCGCGCCGAGGGCGACCTGCACATCGACTATCACCACACGACCGAGGATTCGGGCATCGTGCTGGGCGAGTGCCTGGCCAAGGCGCTGGGCGACCGCGCCGGCATCCGCCGCTACGGCAGCGCCCATATCCCGATGGACGAGACGCTGACCGAGGTGGCGCTCGATGCCTCGAACCGGCCGTACCTGATCTGGAAGGTGAATTTCTCCAAGCCCAAGCTCGGCACCATGGACACCGAGCTGTTCAAGGAGTGGTTCCAGGCCTTCGCCCAGCTGGGCGGGCTGACGCTGCACGTGTGGAACCACTACGGCGACAACAACCACCACATCGTCGAGAGCTGTTTCAAGGGCCTCGCTCGCGCACTCCGTGTGGCGGTCGAGATCGATCCGCGGCAGACGACGGCGGTGCCCAGCACCAAGGGCGTTCTCTAGGCCGCGAGACCATGACTGTTGCCATCGTCGATTACGGCTCGGGGAATCTCCGTTCCGCCGCAAAAGCCTTCGAGCGCGCCGCGCGTGAGGCGGGCACGCACGAGCGCGTGCTGGTGACGTCGAACCCGCGC
>JAUXST010000660.1 GCA_030679805.1 Reyranella sp.
GCTTGGGCATCGGCTTCAGCAGGCGTCGCCCCGCCGCATAGTGGCCGGCATACCAGGCGACCCGAGCGGTCTGGCGGGCGGCGTAGGTCAGGCGGTCGAGGGTGGAAGCCATAATGAGTTAATCTAGGGCCACACTATAGCAACTTTGCGGCCGCTTGCCCGAACGGGGTCGGTCGCTATATTCGCGCGCTTTCACGGAACAGACATCGACGGCGGCGAGGCGAGCCATGAGCATTACTTATACCGGTCCTTATAAGAAGGGCGACATCAAGAAGGTCGTCTTGGCCTATTCCGGCGGCCTCGACACCTCGGTCATCCTGAAATGGCTGCAGACGGCCTATGGCTGCGAGGTCGTGACCTTCACCGCCGACCTCGGCCAGGGCGAGGAACTGAGCCCGGCGCGCAAGAAGGCCGAGATGCTGGGCATCAAGCCCGAGAACATCGTCATCGGCGACGTGCGCGAGGAATTCGTGAAGGACTTCGTCTTCCCGATGTTCCGCGCCAACGCGCTCTACGAGGGCCAGTACCTGCTCGGCACCTCGATCGCGCGCCCGCTGATCGCCAAGCACCAGATCGACCTTGCGCTGAAGACCGGCGCCGATGCCGTCTGTCACGGCGCCACCGGCAAGGGCAACGACCAGGTCCGCTTTGAACTCGCCTACTACGCGCTGAAGCCAGACATCAAGGTGATCGCGCCGTGGCGCGAATGGGAACTCACCTCGCGCACCAAGCTGATCGAGTTCGCCGAGAAGCATCAGATCCCGATCGCCAAGGACAAGCGCGGCGAGGCGCCGTTCTCGGTCGACGCCAACCTCCTGCACTCCTCCAGCGAGGGCAAGATCCTGGAGGATCCCTGGGAAGAGGCCGACGAGAGCGTCTACCAACGCACGATCTCGCCTGAGGCGGCGCCCGACAAGGCGACCTACATCACGATCGACTTCGAGAAGGGCGACGCCGTCGCCATCGACGGCGTGAAGATGTCGCCTGCCACTCTGCTCACCAAGCTGAACGAACTCGGCAAGGCCAACGGCATCGGCCGCCTCGACCTCGTGGAGAACCGCTTCGTCGGCATGAAGAGCCGCGGCATCTACGAGACGCCGGGCGGCACCATTCTCCATGCCGCCCATCGCGGCATCGAATCGCTCACGCTCGATCGCGGCGCCGGCCATCTCAAGGACGAGCTGATGCCGAAGTATGCGGAGCTGGTCTATTTCGGCTTCTGGTTCTCGCCCGAGCGCGAGATGCTGCAGGCGCTGATCGACAAGAGCCAGGAGAATGTGACCGGTACGGTGCGTCTCAAGCTCTACAAGGGCAACACCACGGTGGTCGGCCGCAAGTCGCCCCAGTCGCTCTACTCGATGCAGCATGTCACCTTCGAAGAAGATCAAGGTGCCTACAACCAGCGCGATGCCGAGGGCTTCATCAAGCTGAATGCGCTGCGGCTTCGGTTGCGCGCGCTCGGGCAGGGCGGCCCCAAGAAGTAGGGGCTCTCCGATCGTCGTCTTGGGCGGCGTCTTTCTTTGGCTGGGCTCGCGCCGGCTAAAGCGCTAAGCAGGCGCCAGCGACGCGCAGGTTCCCAATGCCCATTGCTTGGTGCCGCGTAGGCAAGAAAGCAAAGTTGGTCCACGTGATTGAGCAATGACCCACGGCAACGATGCACCGGCGCCTCCGCCGGTTAATTCGCAAGCTCGCCGAATGGCGTTTCGCCTGTTGTACGCCATCTTCGGTGTTGTCCTTATTGTGCTTGGCTTCGCAGTTGCTCTGCTTGAGTTAGTTGGTTCGTACGGTTTGGGCACCACGCAAGCCGAGACGTTGGGAGTGTTGATGTTTTCGTGTCCGCTTGTACTTATTGGTGGATGGCTCTTACTTAGACTGGGTCGACGTAGCCGTTAGAGTGAAGACACCTGCGGCAGTATCTTTCGGAGTATCGGATGCCTTTCGACGAGAGCCGCCTGCCGGGGCCACGCCGCGGCGCCGGCGAGCGGGCGATCAACCTGCCGCCCGTGCTGCTGTGGCTGATCGGCATCAATGTCGCGGTCCAGATCCTGCGCGAACTGCTGCCCGAATCGCTCGACCTCGACATCATCCAGCAGTTCGGCGTGGTGCCGGCCGTCTACACCTCCGGCGCTGGGCCCGACGTGCTGTCGCTGCTGCTGGCGCCGATCACCTATCAGTTCCTGCACGGCGGCTGGATGCATCTCGGTATCAACATGGTGACCCTGGCGGCCTTCGGCGTGCCGGTCGTGCGCGTGCTGGGCGCGCGGCGGTTCCTGCTGTTCTACCTCTCGGCCGGCATCGTCGCGGGCTTCGTCCACGTGTTCTTCTTCCCCGACTCGACCGATCCCGTGGTGGGAGCTTCCGGTGCCATCAGCGGCGTGTTTGGCGCCGTGCTGATGCTGATGCGCTCCGTCGGCAGCCTGCCGTCGTTGCTGCCCATCGCCGGCGTGTGGATCGCGCTCAACGTCTTCTTCGGAATCTACGGCGGCACGCCGGGCGCCGGCGGCGATCCGGTCGCCTGGACCGCCCATATCGGCGGCTTCGTCTATGGCCTGGCCGTCATCCGTCTCTTCATGCCGCGGCCGACCTCTTCTTAGGGCCGGTCGCCATGGCGATTCCCCTGCGTCGCGTCATCGTGGCCAACAGCGTGGCCCTGGCCCCGTCCTTCGGGGCCCTTGCAGGACTCTACTGGTCGGGCACCCTGGCGGGCCGGCCAGCCCTGATCGCGATGGCCGGGATCGGCGTGGTCACGGTTTTCCTGGTCCAGCGCTATCTCGGCTCGCTGGCGCGCTTCGCCCGCTTCGTCGGCGAACTGTCCGACGAGCGCGAACCGGTGATGCCGCGCTTGTCGTTCGCGCCGGCCACCGAGGAGCTGGCGACGGCGGCGGCGACGCTCTCCCTCGGCTGGCGCCGCCAGCGCGCCTCGATCGACAATTTGGCGGCGTCGGCGCAGGCCATCGTCGACGGCCTGCCCGATCCGCTGATCGCCGTCGACCGCCAGCGTCGCGTCGTGCGCACCAACCTGGCGGCGGGGGCGCTGCTGGGCCCGGTAGGCGCCGAACGCGACCTGTCGACGGCGCTGCGCTATCCCCAGCTCCTGTCGGCGGTCGATGCCCTGCTCGAGACCGGGCCCGACGGCAATTTTGCCGGCGCCGACCAGAGCGCGGTCGAGTTCGTGCTGGCGGGGCCGCCCGAGATCGATGTCGTGGCGCACCTGCGGCGCCTGCCGCGGGCGGCGGCCGACGGCTCGCTGGCGCTGATCGTGCTGCACGACACCACGGCGCAGCGGCGGGCCGAGCGCATGCGGGCCGATTTCGTCGCCAACGCCAGCCACGAGCTCAAGACGCCGATCGCGGGCCTCGCCGGCTTCATCGAAACCCTGCGCGGCCCGGCCCGCGACGACACCGACGCGCGCGAACGCTTCCTCGGCATCATGGCCGAACAGGCCGACCGCATGCGCCGGCTGGTCGACGATCTCCTGATGCTGTCGCGCATCGAGCAGCACGAGCACGCGCGGCCCGACCGCGAGATCGATCTCGACCGCGTGTTGCGGGGCGTCCTCGATCTGCTCCAGCTCAAGGCCGCCGCGCGCGGCGTCGGCATCGAGCTCGCCGTCGACGCCGACCTGCCCAAGGCGGTGGGCGACCACGACGAACTCACCATCGTGTTCCAGAACCTGATCGACAATGCCCTGAAGTACGCCAGGCCCGCGACCGTGGTGCGGGTGACGGCGGAGCGGGCCGGCCCGGCCCGCGTCGCCGTGGCGGTGAGCGACGAGGGCGACGGCATCCCGGCCACCCACCTGCCGCGCCTCACCGAACGCTTCTACCGCGTCGACACCGCCCGCTCGCGCCAGCTCGGCGGCACCGGCCTCGGCCTCGCCATCGTCAAGCACGTGGTGAACCGCCATCGCGGCCGGCTCGACATCCAGAGCACCCCCGGCAAGGGCTCGACCTTTACCGTGACGCTGCCCGCTGCCGGGTGATTCTCCGAACACGAACTGTTCGGAGATGCGGGCGTGTCACACCCAAAGGTGTCACACCAAGTTGAGACAAATGTTGTGACACAGGTTGAGCGCCCACCTGTGACTTTGCGGGAATCTGACCCTGCAG
>JAUXST010000701.1 GCA_030679805.1 Reyranella sp.
GGCTTCCTTCGAAATCTTGCCGCGATAGCCGGGGTAGCCCGAATCGAAGTTGGCGAGGCAGCCGACGCCGACCGAATGATGATTGCGTCCCGTCAGCAGCGCCGCGCGCGTGGTCGAGCACATCGCCGTGGTGTGGAAGCCGGTGTAGCGCAGGCCGCGGCCGGCGATGGCATCGATGGTGGGGGTGGCGATCGGCGAGCCGTAGCAGCCGAAATCGGAGAAGCCGACATCGTCGAACAGGATGACCAGGATGTTGGGCGCGCCTTTCGGCCGCTTCGGCGCCTCCGGCCAAAAGGGCTGCGACTCTTGAACAGTTCGGCCAATCTTGCCCGTCATGCGTTTCCCTTTTTGTTAAAGCGGTTGTCCGACACTTGGCCCACTGGATCAACCTTGTCGCAATTCATGGCCCGGGTTAGGGAAAGTCATGGCTCAGTTCACCTCCGATGGGCTCTCGCTGGCCTACGACGAGTTCGGTCCCCGCGACGCGAAGAAGGCGATCGTGCTGGTGCATGGCTTTTCCGCCAACCGGTACGAAAACTGGAAGCGCATGGGCTGGTACGACGCCATCGCTTCCAAGGGCCTGCGTGGCTTCGCCCTCGACAATCGCGGCCACGGCGAGAGCGCCAAGCCGCACGATCCCGCCAAGTACGATCGCGAAGCCATGGCGCGCGATGTTTTTGCACTCATGGGCCATGCCGGCGTCGAGCGCGCCCATCTGCTGGGCTTTTCCATGGGCTCACACATCGCGCTCACCGCGGCGCTGCTGGACGGCAGCCGCATCGACCATCTCGTGGTGGCGGGCGTCGGTGGCCGGATGTTCGAGCCGCCGCGCGACGAAGGCGCCATGGCCGAGGCCATGGAAGCCGACTCGCCGGCCACGATTGCCGATCCGATGCTGAAAAGCTTCCGGTACTTCGCCGACGAGCAGAAGGAAGACCGGCTGGCGCTTGCTGCCTGCTCGCGCGGCGCCCGCGTACCGCTAACGCGCGACTCCCTCATGGCGATCCGTCGGCCGACCCTCGTCGTCGCCGGCGCCCGCGACCAGCTTGCCGGCCCGCCTCAGGGATTGGCCGACGCCATCCCCGGCGCCAAGGCGGTGACGCTGCCGGGCTGCGATCACTTCTCCTGCATCGGCCACCCGCTGTTCAAAGCGAGCGTGTTCGACTTTTTCGACGGCTGGCTGGAGTAGCGCCTGTGGCGAGAGTGCCCTTCAAGCGCATCCGCGAGCGTGCCGCCGAGCGCAAGGGCGGCGAGAAAGTGCTGGCCTCGCTTCTGCCGAAGAAGCGGGACAACAAGGCGCTGGCCAAGCTGGGCGACGACCGCATTCTGGCGGAGATGGCGCGCCGCGTCTTCTCGGCGGGGTTTGTCTGGAGCGTGATCGACAAGAAATGGCCGGGCTTCGAGGACGCCTTCCTCGGCTTCAACCCCAAGCGGCTGCTCTTCCAGCCGGCTGAATTCTGGCACGACCTCGCATCCGACAAGCGCATCGTGCGCAACCCGCAGAAGATCAAGTCGGTGCGCGATAACGCGAAATTCGTGAGCGACATCGCGGCCGAACACGGAAGCTTCGGCAAGTTCCTCGCGGCCTGGCCGGCCGACGATCAGCTCGGGTTGATGGACGTTCTCGCCAAACGCGGATCGCGGCTGGGCGGCAACTCCGGCCAGTACCTGCTGCGTTTCCTCGGCCGCGACTCCTTCATCCTGACCAACGACCTGATGCTCTGCTTGCGCGATTCCGGCGTGCCGATCAGCGAGAAAGGCACGTCGAAAAAGGATCTCAAGCTGGCGCAGGTGCAGATCAATGAATGGGCCAAGGAAAGCGGCCTGCCGCTCACCCACATCTCGCGCATCTGCGCACTGTCGGTCGGCGAGAACCATCCGGTCGAACGCCTAAGGGAAGCGATGCAAGAATGACGGATATCCTGCTGATCAACCCCAACACGACAGCTTCGATCACCGACCTCGTGCTGAAGACGGCCAGGAGTTTCGCCCGGCCGG
>JAUXST010000706.1 GCA_030679805.1 Reyranella sp.
AATAAGCAGCCCGAAGCAGACCCAGAGCCTTGTCGTCATTTGCATCCTCCCGGAGCAGGCCGCTGTGGTTTGTGAGCCGCGGCGCTGTCCGGAACGATAAAAATGGACTTCGTCTATGTCAAATGAATTCTATAATAGCGAATATAGCGCCATCGCTGTCAGTCGCCAGGCTTGAAGCCGAGGCGTTCGGAGATATGCCTCGCGCATTGCTTGGCGGTCCGCGCCGTCGTGCCGCTGGGATCGGCGTCCGCCGGCAAGCCCGGCTTCATGAGGCTGATCGCCAACACGATCTCGCCTCGATCGTTGAAGACGGGCGCACTGATCGAGTTCACGCCGGGCACGACCGCGCCCACGTTGCGGGAGAACCCGTGCTCGCGCACTTCCGCGGTGGCGACGTCGAGAGCCGCCATCGTCAGCGGCTCCGCACGTCCGGCAAACCGGTGCTTTTCGTACTTGAGGGCGCCGGTAATCGTGGCACGGGGCATGAAAGTGGAGAACACGAGCCCGGCCGCGGTGTTGGCGAGCGAGAGGACCGTGCCGCACTTCAGATAGACGTTCAGCGGGTAGTCGGCCTCCGTGTACTGCACGATGGTCGGACCCTGGTTGCCCCAGACCGAGACGGCTGTGGAATACCGGGAACCGACCTCGAGCTTCTTCAATTCCTCCTGAACGATCCGCAATGGTGAAAGCCGCTGGATCGCTGCCAGACCTATTTGAAGCGCCTGCTCACCGAGGTCGTAGTGTCCAGTGCCGTCATCCTGCGCGATCAGTTTCAGCTTGGCGAAGCTCACGAGATAGGGATGCGCCTTGGACGGAGTCATGGCGGCCTCCCTGGCGAGGTCCTTGAGCGCCATGGGCTTGCGGCTACGGGCAAGGGCCAGGAGAAGTTTGCAGCCGATCTCCACGGATTGAATGCCACGCTGTGGGCTCTTCATGAATGCGCTCTCCCGTCGATTGTCACGCCCTAGCTAGCCCGCTCGGGCGCGCGATGCGAGCGAACCTTGAAATTCGTTAATAGCAAAATCATTCGCTATTGACAAATATCGGCCGTTCCTGTGGCATGGCCGCGCCGGATGGAAACTCACCGGGTGCCGAAGGCCCGGAGCCATTCAACAAGGGAGGAAGACTTGACCGATGACACGCGATCTCGGCTGCCGACACTTGGTCTCGAGGGCAAGCGCGTGCTTGTCACGGGTGCGGCCAGCGGCATCTGCCGGGCGACGGCGCGGCTGCTTGCCAGGCTCGGCGCGGAACTCGTGCTGACCGATGTGTCCTCGCTAGCAGACGTCGAGGCGGAGACGCGCGGCGAGGGCGCGACGGTCGTGGCGAAGCCCGGCGATCTGGCAGATGAAAGCTTCCTGCGCACGCTCGCCGACGAGGACGCGGTGTTCGCGCTGGCCAACTGTGCGGCGGTGTTCAGCCGGGAAGGTTGGAGGGGCGATCTCGCTTCCGGCGACCGTTTCGATCTCCTGATGCGGATCAATGTCCGGGCGCCGCTGTTCCTGGGCAACGCCCTGGTCGACACGTTCGGCCGGCGCGGCGGCGGCTTCATCGTTCTCGTTGGATCGGCAGCCGGGCGGAACGGAGGCGGGGTCGCCGGTGGCACGCCAATGGATTATGCCGCGTCGAAGGGCGCCGTTCATACGCTGGTGCGCAGTCTCTCGCGACGCGGCGTGAGCCAGAACGTTCTGGTGAACGGCGTGGCGCCAGGGCCGGTCGACACGCCTCTTGCAAGGGGTTTGCCGTTCTCGCCATCGGCATTGCCGCTTGGCCGCATGGGCAGCGCCGAGGAGATCGCTTGGCCGATCGCCTTTCTGTGCTCGCCGGCCGCCTCTTACATCTCCGGGGCAGTCCTGGACGTAAATGGCGGCGCATTCGTCGGCTAGTGCCAATTGAAACGACTTGAACACGAAACGGAGAACCGAATGGACATCGGAATGCAGATGGTATTCACCAGCCACGGCTGGGAGGGAATATCGGATTCACAAGTTTACGACGAGGAACTTCGGCTGGCCCTGCTGGCGGACGAACTCGGTTTCGACGTCATCTGGTCCGTTGAGCATCATTTCTTCGACTACTCGTTTTGTCCGGACAACACGCAGTTGCTGTCGTACCTGACGACCAAGCTCGTCAACGCCGAGGTCGGCACGGCGGCCGTGATCCTGCCTTGGAACGAACCGCTGCGGGTGGCGGAGAAAATCTCGCTGCTCGACTATCTGGCGAAGGGCCGCTTGCGCTTCGGCATCGGCCGGGGCCTGTCGCGGCGGGAGTTTGCGACTTTCCGCGGCATCGGGATGGACGAGTCGCGGGAGCGTTTCGACGAGTCGGCGGAACTGATCCTGAAGGCACTCGATAGCGGCTACATGGAAGGGAGCGGCAAGTTCTACCCGCAGCCACGTGCGGCCATTCGCCCGGCACCGACGCGCAGTTTCGCCGACCGCCTCTATGCCGTTGCGTCCAGCGACGACTCCGTCGAGTCGGCTGCCCGTATCCGTGCGCGCATGGTGATGTTCGCCGACCGCTCATGGGATCATCGCTTGCCGTCTGTCGAGAAACACCGCGCCCGGTATCTCGAGCTGCACGGCGCGAAGGCGCCGCCGCCCATGACCTGCGATTTCTGCTACTGCACGACAGATGCGGCGCAGGCGGAGGCGCATGCGAGCCGGTACCTGGGAACCTATCTCGACAGCATCCTTGAGCACTACGAGATCATGGGCGACCACTTCAAGGCCACCAAGGGATATGCGGCCTACGCCGAAGCATCCACGAGCCTCAAGAAAATGGGCAAGGAAGGATTCCTGAAGGGGTTCATGAGCGCGACGTCCTGGGGCACGCCGGACCGCATCCTGCAAAGGCTGGAAGCGCGCCGCGACCTGCTGGGCAGCTTCGAACTTGCAACGTCGTTCCGGTTCGGCGGCATTCCCTACGAAGAGGCCGAGGCATCGCTGCGTCTGTTCGCCAAGGAAGTGATGCCGGTCGTAAAGAAATGGCAGTGAAACCTTAGGCACTGCAGGGCCTCGATCTCCGTTGCATTGCGGACGGGGACGTGGACAAATTGCCCGCGCCCGGTCACGCACGCATTTCGCGTTCGAAGCCGGCAAGGGGAAACGTCCGATGAGCGTCAGTCAGGCCGACAAGGCCAAGAAGTTGCGGGCCCTTCACGAGGCGCCTCGCGCCTTCGTCATTCCCAATCCGTGGGACGCGGGCTCGGCCCGCATGCTGGCCGGCCTCGGCTTCGAGGCGCTGGCGACGTCGAGCGGCGCCAAGGCCGGCGTGCTGGGCAAGCGCGACGGCAAGGTCACGCGCGAGGAGGCGCTGGCCAACGCGCGGGCGATCGCGGAGGCGGTCGACCTGCCGGTGATCGGCGATCTCGAGAAGGGTTTTGGCGATTCACCCGATGCGGCGGCCGACACGATCCGGCAGGCGGCGGGCGTCGGCCTGGTCGGCGGCTCGATCGAGGATGCGACCGGCAACAAGGACAAGCCGCTGTTCGACATCGGAGCGGCGGCCGAACGCGTTGCCGCCGCGTCGAAGGCTGCGCGCGCGCTGCCGTTCGCCTTCGTGCTGACCGCTCGTGCCGAGGGATGCCTGCGCGGCCAGCCCGACATCGACGACATCATCAAGCGCCTGCAAGCCTTCGAGGCGGCCGGCGCCGACGTGTTGATGGCACCGGGTCTGCCCGACCTCGCCGCGGTCAGGAAGGTTTGTAGCTCGCTCCAGAAGCCGTTCAATTTCATGGCCGGCATCAAGGGCAAGTCGTTCAGCGTCGCCGAACTGGAGGCCGTGGGCGTCAAGCGTATCAGCCTCGCCACGTCGCTCTATCGCGCGGCGATGACGGGCCTTTTGGAGGCCGCAAAAGAGGTCAAGGAAAAGGGCACCTTCGGCTATCTCGATCGCACCATGCCGACGCCTGACTTGAACGCCTTCATGAAGGAATAGGGCGGGCGTCTTCCCGTCTTGCGTCCCGGCAATCGCCCGGACTAAGGGTAGGCATGCATCAAGCGAGCGATGTCGAAGCCGAACTCGCCGGCCATCGCGAGTGGCTGCTGCGTTGGCTGCTGGGCGATGCCCTGCCGCTGTGGTGGACCGTCGGCGCGGATCGCGTGGGCGGGGGCTTCCATGAGGCCATCGACCTCGCGGGCCGCCCGGTCCGGGCCGAGCGCCGGGCACGGGTCCAGGCCCGCCAGATCTTCACCTACGCGGTCGGTGGCGAACTCGGCTGGACGGGGCCGTGGCGCGAGGCCGTGACGCATGGCCTGGACTATTTTGTCGGGCGTTATCGCCGGCCCGATGGCCTGTTCTGGAATGCCCTCAGCGCGACGGGCGACCCGATCGGGTCGGCGCCCCATCTCTACGAGCAGGCCTTCGCCTTGTTGGCCCTGGCGACGGCGACCGGCGTCGCCGCGGTGCCCCCAGCCGCGGAAATCATGGCCGAAGCGATCGCCGACCGCCTGTACGCCGAGCGGCGCGGCGCTGCCGGGGGATTTACCGGTTTCAGCGACGAGCAGGTCTACCAATCGGACCCGCACATGCATCTGCTGGAGGCAGCCCTTGCCTGGGAGCGGATCGCGCCCGATGGGCCGTGGCGGCGGCTGGCCGACGAGGTGGTCGAGCTTTGCCTCACGCGGTTCATCTCCCCGCAGCACGGCGGCGCCCTGCTCG
>JAUXST010000714.1 GCA_030679805.1 Reyranella sp.
ATGTGCGCACGATCGCGCAGGCCATGGAGCGCGGTGACGTAGTTGACGCGGAAGCCCGCGGCCTGGTCGAACCGCATGCCGTCCGGAATCTGGCTGACGGCCGATACTGGTGCGACGGCGTATTCGGCGAAGCCTCCGCGCACCTGTGCCAGCACGCGGTCGCCGGGCGCGAACCCGGTGACACCGCTGCCGACCGAATCGACCCAGCCCGAGACCTCGCCACCCGGAACATGCGGCAGCGGCGGCTTGACCTGGTAGCGGCCGAGCGAGACCAGCGCATCGACATAGCCGACGCCGCAGGCGGCGATCCTGATGCGCACGTCGGCAGGGCCTGGCTCGGGCATGTCGAGGTCGACCACGCGGTAGCTGTCGATCGAACTGAGGTTGTCGGCCTGGATCGCCTTCATCTGTCTGGCTGTCCTGTTGGGTTCAATGCACGAGACCAATCCGCACCGGCAGCGCCTTGAAGCCGCCGACCAGGTTGGCGTGGATGCGCTGGGGTTCGCCCGCCGGTTCGATCCTGTCGACCCGGCGCACGAAGGCGCGGAGAAACGTCGTGAGTTCGAGGCGGGCCAGCGACAGGCCGAGGCACATGTGGCCGCCGAAGCCGAAGGCGAGATGCCTGTTCGGGGTGCGCTCGATGTCGAAGCGGAACGGGTCGGTGAAGACCGCGTCGTCGCGGTTGGCCGAGGGATAGAAGAGGGCGACGCCGTCGCCGGCGGCGATGGTCGTGTCGCCCAGTCGATAATCCTCGCGCGCCGTGCGCAGGAAATGTTTGACCGGCGACACCCAGCGCAGCATCTCCTCGACGGCGCTTTTGATCTTCTCCGGATCGGCGCGGAGCTTCTGCCACTGGTCCGGATTTTCCAGGAGAGCCAGCAGCCCGCCGGCCGTCACGGCCGCCGTCGTGTCGTGCCCGGCCGTGGCGATCACCGCGTAGTACGACGCGGTTTCCAGATCGCCCATCGGCCCGTCGTAGGGCCGGCCGCAGGCGATCACGGTGGCAAGGTCGTCGCGCGGAGACTTGCGCCGGTCGGCGGCCATGGCGGTGAAATAGTCGAAGAATTGCTGCAGCAGGTCGAAACGCCGGCCGGCGTCGTCGCCTTCACGGGCGCCGTCACCGCCGAGATCTGCATCGTCGGCGCCGAAGAATTCCTGGGTGAGCCGCAGCATCAGCGGCTGGTCCTCGCGCGGCACGCCCAGGATCGACATGATCACGCGCAGCGGAAAGAGGTTCGCCACCTCGCGCGCGTAATCGAACGGCGCGCCGCCGAAGGTCGCGATGTGGTCGAGCGATTCCTCGGCGAGCGCCGCGACGGCCGCTTCGAACTTTCGCACCCCGGGGCCCATGAACCATTCGGCGGTGACGCGGCGGTATTCGCGGTGGTCGGGATTGTCCATGTGGGCAACCGTCCGATACATGCGGGCGTACTTGCCGCCGGACTTCTTGGCCGCCGCTTCCTGCGCACGCGTCATCAGGTTGAGGCGGCGGCTGTTGATGAAGACGTCGTTCTTGCGCGACACCTCCATGATGTCGGCGTGGCGCGTCAGCGCCCAGAAGGGGCGATAGTCGACTGGTTGGGTCCAGTGGACCGGCGAGGTCCGGCGCAGTTCCGAGAACAGGGCATGGATGCGGTCTTCGTCGGCGTGGACGGCCGGCGATACCAGCGAGTCCGCCAGCTCGGTGGACATGAACGTCTCCTCTCCCGGTCTTGGCGCCGGTCGATGTTGGTCCACATGTTTATTGGTCCGACCAATAGAGAGTCAATGGGAAAGTCGATCGGCTTGACAGGAATCATACAATATCCTATAGACGAAATATGGAGTCGAACGCCGCCATTCCCTTGCGCCCGAGGTCACCGGCCGAACCGGCGCGGCGGAAAGACAGTTTTAGAAATTCGACGTTTGGTGACTCCGGGCTCGCGAGCGCGTAACCGGAATCCGCGAGCCGTCTCAAGGCGTTGCGGTCCGGGCAGGATGCCCGAACCGCCGCAGATAGGATGACTCCGTGACTCTAGCGACCCTTCCAGTTGGGCTTGCGCTTTTCGGCGAAGGCCTTGGGTCCCTCGACCGTGTCCTCGCTATGGGCCATGGCGACGAAGGCGGGGTAGCTCTGGTTGCGCATCGCCATCTCGAGCGCCGGCACGTCGAGCGAGCGCATCACAACCTGCTTGGTGGCGCGCACCGACATCGGCGAGCAGGCGAGGATCTCGGCCGCCCAGCGCTTGGCGGCCGTCATAAGCTCGGCGTGCGGCACCACCTCGGTGACGAAGCCCAGCTCGTAGCCTTCCTTGGCCGGGACATGGCGGCCCGTCAGCATCATGCCCATGGCCTTCTTGAGCGGGATCATGCGGCTGAGCCGCTGCATGCCGCCGGCGCCGGCGGCCAGGCCGACCCTGGGTTCGGGCAGGGCGAACTTCGCCTGGTCGGAGGAGATGATGATGTCGCAGGCCAGCGCGATCTCGAAGCCGCCGCCCATGGCGACGCCGTTCACGGCGGCGATCACCGGCTTGTCGAGGTCGAAGCGGTTGGCCAGGCCGCCGAAGCCCTTGGGCGGGCTGGTCGGGCGCTTGCCGGTCCGGGCCTGCAATTCGGCGTGGTATTTCAGGTCGTTGCCGGCACAAAAGGCCTTGTCGCCGGCGCCGGTGATGATGGCGACCCACAGGTCAGGGTTGGCCTGGAACTCGTCGAAGGCCACGCCCAGCTCCTCGTTCGCCATGGGATGGCAGGCGTTGTAGACCTCCGGCCGGTTGATGGTGACGATCATCAGGCGACCGTCGATCTCGACCTTGCTGTACTGACCCATGGCGTTTTGCCTTCCCCGATTCCTTCAGTGAGTGAATGGCGGTTTACCGCGACTCAGGGGTCGTCGGCGATTGAAAATCCTGCGACGGAGCCATGCTGGGGCGCCGGTGTCGTGTCCGACTCGACTTGGCGCGCGATCTTCACCCGGAATCTCATGTCCCGGCCATGGTGCGGCGCCGGCGCCTACCGGTTGTGGTCCGGCTCGACCTCCCCCGCGGGCCGTCGGCGGCACAAGGTAGCGTAGGAGCGGATAGGACGGCCCATTGTGGGTAAGTCGGGCCCCGGGGCGCGGCCCCATGGCACACTACGGGACACACCATATGTAGAGGCCGAAATGCTCCTTTGAAGGGCCCGGAAAGGCCTGGAAATGCTTGAAATTCCTGACTGTTGCTTCTCGGCCACAGGTCGATCGCGAGTCGTCCTTGAAAAGGCTACGCGTCTTGCTCCGTACTAGTCGTGGTGTGTATATTCCGCGGCGTGTTGGTGACGATCCAGCTCCGGCACGCTCGTCGGATTTCAAATTTTGAGGGGAAGTACTCATGAAGAAGGCTTTGATGGCCGCCGCGCTGATCGCGCTGCCGATGGCCGCCCAGGCGCAGTCTCCGTCGCCGGGCTTCTACATCGGTGCAGAAGGCGGTTTGAACTGGCTTCTGAACACCAACGTGACGGCGGCGACGACGACCAGCGGTGGCGCGCTCAACACCGTGCAGGTGTCGCCGCAGACGGGTTGGGCGGCCGGTGGCGTGATCGGCTACGACTTCGTCGGCCCGCGCGTCGAACTCGAAGGCGTGTATCGCCAGAACACGACCAACATCAACGCCGTGGGCGTGGGTGGCTTCAGCAACCAGATCGGCCAGCTCGGCATCTTGGCCAACCTGCTCTATGACTTCATGCCCGCTTCGGTGATCACGCCGTACATCGGCGCCGGCGCCGGTATCGGCT
>JAUXST010000736.1 GCA_030679805.1 Reyranella sp.
TCGGCCCGGAGCCGAAACCGAACAGCAGGACGCCGGCGATGAGGGTCGTGAGATTGGCGTCGATGATCGCCGACATCGCCTTCTCGTAACCCGTGGCGAGCGCGCTGAACGGAGACCGGCCCAGCGCCTTCTCCTCGCGCACGCGCTCGTAGATCAGCACGTTGGAATCGACGGCCATCCCGACAGTGAGCACGAGGCCGGCGATACCCGGCAGGGTAAGCGAGGCGCCGAGGATCGACATGCCGGCGAACACCATGAGCAGGTTGACCAGCATGGCGAGGTTGGCGAAGCCGCCGAACACCGGGCCATAGGAAACGAACATCACCAAAGCCACCAGGGCGGTGCCGACCAGTGCAGCGACGGTGCCGGCATGGATCGCGTCGGCACCGAGATCGGCGCCGACGGTGCTCTCCTGGATGATGCTGAGCGTGGCCGGCAGCGCGCCCGAGCGCAGCAGCAACGCTTGCTCCTGGGTCTGCTGCGGCGTGAAGCTGCCGGTGATGATGCCACTGCCGCCGCAGATCGCGCTCTGCACCACCGGCGCGATGATGATCTCGCCATCGAGCTGGATCGCCAGCCGCTTGCCGATGTTGGCGCGGGTAGCGGCACAGAAGGCGCGACCACCGGCCGAATTGAAGGTGAAGCTGATGATCGGCCGGCCGCCCTGCTGCTGCTCGAAGGTGGCCTTGGAGTCGTCGAGATCTTCGCCGCCCACGACCACGCGCTTCAGCACCGGAAGACACTGCGGCTGGTAGCGCCGGCAGATCTGTTCCGGCGACAAGCGGGGATTGGCCGCCTGGATATCTTCCCAGGCCTTCGGATTGGTCCGCCGCAATTCCTGCATGCCTTCGCGCGTCGGCACCAGGAAGGTGGTGGGCGGCAACGTCGCGGGAATGTTCGCGCCGGCAGCCGCCACGTCCTCGTTGACGAGGTGGAACGTGAGCTTGGCGGTCTGGTTAATCTTGCGCTTGAGGTCGGTGGTGTCCTTGATGCCGGGCACCTGCAGCAGGATGCGTTCGTCGCCCTGGCGCGTGATCGTAGGCTCCAGGGTGCCGGTCTCGTCGACGCGGCGGCGCAGGATCTCGATCGACTGGTCGATCACTTCCTTCTTGCGGCGAAACAGCTCCTGATCCGAATAGGCGACGCGGATCGTGTCGCCGGCGCCGGACACCGCGAGCAAGGGGTCGACAGCACGGATCGCCTCGACCGCCTTGGCCCTCTGGGCCTCGTCGCGCAGTGTGACGACCAAGGCACGGCCTGGCTCGACAGTGACTTCCTTGAAGGGGACTTGCTGCTTGCGCAGTTCGCCGCGCACCGAGTCGGAAAGGTTGGTAAGGCGCTCGGTGAGCACGCTGCGCAAGTCGGCTTCCAGCAGGAAGTGGGCGCCGCCGCGCAAGTCGAGGCCGAGGCCGATCCGGCTCTGCGAATACCAGTGCGGCAACACCTCGAGGACGCTGTTCGGCAGCAGGTTAGGCAGGGCAAACAGTCCCGACAGCACCGTGATCGCGATGATAACGATGGCCTGCCAGCGCGGAAGATTCAGCATTCCGACCTACTTCTCCAGGCCAGTCCGGCTACTTCTTGCCGCCAAACAGGCTGCCGAGCAGGCTCTTTCGCTCGCCCGCCGGCGCCGGCGGCGGCAGCATCGGCTTGTCGTCCTCTTCGCCGTCCTTGGCACCGCGGACCGATTCGCCGCGGGTCAGGATGTCGGTGATGGTCTGCTTGACGATGCGAACCCGCACGCCGTCGGCGAGTTCCACCTGGAGTTCGTTGTCGGAGATCACCTTGGTGACCAGGCCGATGATGCCGCCGCCGGTGACGACGCGGTCGCCGCGCTTGACGCCGGAGAGCATCTCGCGCTGGGCCTTCATCTTGGACTGCTGGGGGCGAATCAGCAGGAAATAGAACACGACGAAGATGAGGATCAGCGGGAACAGCTGGACGAGGAAATCCCCGCTACCGCCGCCTGCCGCCTGAGCCCACGCTGGGGAAATGAACATCTTCTGCTCCTGATCTTCCGGCCGTCGAAAAAGCGCGCGGACTATAGCGGCCCGCGCCCGCTTTGCAATGCAAGCGGGGAACGATATGGTCGCCCCCTTTCACGCGGCCGGCAATGATGGATCAAGACCTTAAAGCCACACTTTCACGCATCGTCGAAGCGCTCGACCGCCTGGCCCCGCCGGGTGTCCCCGGCGCCGACATCGGCGCGGCCGAAGCCTATGTCTGGCATGCGACCGGCCACCGGCTCGAGGCCGTGCCCCGGGTCAACCGGGTCAATATCGACCTTCTCATGGGGGTCGACCGCCAGAAAGAGACCCTGCTCGAGAATACCCGGCGCTTCGCCAAGGGGCTGCCGGCGAACAACGCCCTGCTGTGGGGCTCGCGCGGCGCCGGCAAGAGTTCGATCGTGAAGGCCGTCCACGCCCATGTGAACCGCGAGCTGGGCGGCCCACCGGGACCGCTGGCGCTGGTCGAGATCCACCGCGAGGACATCCCGTCCCTGCCGGCCCTGTTGTCGAAGATCCGTGGGTCGACGCGCCGTTTCCTGGTGTTCTGCGACGACCTTTCCTTCGACGGCCAGGACGCGGCCTACAAATCCCTGAAAGCGGTGCTCGAAGGCGGTATCGAGGGCCGGCCGGAGAACGTGGTGTTCTATGCCACCTCCAACCGCCGTCACCTGATGCCGCGCGACATGATCGAGAACGAGCGCTCGACCGCGATCAACCCGTCGGAAGCCGTCGAAGAGAAAGTCTCGCTGTCGGACCGGTTCGGTCTCTGGCTCGGCTTCCACAACGCCGACCAGGACACGTTCTTCGCCATGATCGAGGGCTACGCCGCCTACTACGAACTGGGCGTGCCCGCCGAGGAGCTGCGCAAGCAGGCGATCGAATGGTCGGTCACGCGCGGTTCGCGCTCGGGCCGCGTCGCCTGGCAGTTCATCCAGGAAGTGGCGGGCCAGCTCGGCAAGAAACTGGAGTAGCCATGGACGAGACCGAAGACGTGTTGTTCTCGCCGGCGGTCAAGGCGGAGCAGACGCGTCTCGGTTCGCGCGCCGCCTTCGAGGGTCGCGACTGGCAGTCGGAGATCACCGACGACCTGCGTCAGTTCCTGGCCGCCATCGACACCTTCTTCTTTGCCACCGCAAGCGCCGACGGGCGTCCCTACGTCCAGCATCGCGGCGGGCCGCCGGGCTTCCTGAAGCCGATCGGCAGTCACATGCTGGCCTTCGCTGATTTCGCCGGCAACCGGCAGTACATCACGCTTGGTCATCTCAAGGAGAACGACCGGGCCCACATCTTCATTCCGCACTTCGCCACCCAGCAGCGGCTGAAGCTCTGGGGCCGCGCCCGCGTGGTCGAGGGCGACGCCGAACTCATGGAGCGGCTGGTCGACCCCACCTACAAGGCCAAGCCGCAGCGGGCGATCGCCTTCAGGATCGAGGCCTGGGACATCAATTGCCGCCAGCATATCGTGCCACGCTACAGCGAGGCCGAGATCGCACCGGCTGTGAATCAGCTCACGCTGCGGATCAAGGAACTGGAAGACGAGGTCGCGCGGCTAAAGGGTACTTCTTCTTAGGCACGGTCCTTGCTTCCCAGGGTTCGACAAGGGAGTCCCTCATGACAAAGACCACGACCATTTCGTTCAATCGCCGCACAATTCTGGCCGCCGCCGGAGCTGCAACGGCCGTCCTCGCCGCACCGCGCATCCTGCGCGCCCAGACCAAGGAAGTGGTGGTCGGCGGGGCCGCCAGCCACAAGAGCTTCGTCGAGCAGATCGTGGCGCCCGCGGTCGAGAAGAAGCTCGGCTGCAAGATCGTATTCGAGGGTTCGCGCTCGCTGGTCAACCTCGAGAAGATGCAGAAGAACAAGGACAAGCAATATCTGTCGGTCGTGATGATGGACGATCCGGTGATGATTCCTGCCGTAGCCGAGGGACTGCTGGAGAAGCTCACGCCGGAGAAGATCCCGAACCTCAAACTCCTGAAGGCCGGGACGATCCACATGGACGGCATGTGGTGCAATTACCTGCAGCCCTGGCTCGGCATCGCCTACAACCCCAAGGTCATGCCGACGGCGCCCACTCCATGGGCACAGCTCTACGACCCAAAGTACAAGGGCCGCAACATCCTGCCCTCGCTGCAGAACACCGAGGGGCTCGCCAACCTGTTCATGGCGGCACACCTCGCTACCGGCAAGCCGATGGCCGAGGCCCAGAAGGACATCGACGCCGCCTTCAAGAAGCTGGTGACGATCAAGCCCAACCTCCTGACCGCCTACACCCAGATGCCGCAGGCCTACAATCTGCTGGAGCAGGGTGAAGGCTTCATGATCTCGAGTGCGATCTCGCAGGTGGCACTCGATCGCAAGGCCAGCGGCGCGCCGGTCGACATCGCCGTGCCGAAGGAAGGCATCTTCTCCATGCCGTCGGGCGTCGCGCTGGTGAAGGGCGCGCCGCAGCCCGAACTCGGCGCCGGCTTCGTCAATGAGATGATCGGCGTCGAGGTCCAGAGCGCGCTGGCGGCCAAGACCAACTCGCTGCCGACCAACAAGGATGCGGCCATTCCCGCCGGCATGCCGACGAACGCCACGATCCACACTGTCGACTGGGCCTTCGTCGCCGCCAACCGGGAGGCGTGGGTCAAGCGCTGGGATCGCGACATGGCGCTGTAGAGCGCGTCGTGACGGCGTCCTTTCTCGACATTTCGGCGGCGGAAAAGTCGTTTGGCGCCGCCACCGTGCTGGGCGGCGTCGATCTCAAGGTGGGCGCCGGCGAGTTCGTCTCGCTGCTCGGCCCTTCGGGTTGCGGCAAGACCACGTTGCTGCGGATCGTGGCGGGGCTCCTTGCGGCCGATCGCGGCACCGTCCGGCTCGACGGCGAGGACATCACGGCCAGGCCGCCGCACCAGCGCGACGTCGGCGTGGTGTTCCAGAACTACGCGCTGTTTCCCCATCTCACCGTCGCCGAGAACGTGGCCTTCGGGCTGAAAGCCCGCAAACGCGCGGCGTCGGATATCGCGCCGACGGTGAAACGCTTCCTCGAGCTCGTCCATCTCACCGATTTTGCCGACCGTTCGGTACGTGCCCTGTCGGGTGGCCAGCAGCAGCGCGTCGCCGTCGCCCGCGCGCTGGCCGTCGGACCCAAGCTGCTGCTGCTCGACGAGCCCTTCTCCGCCCTCGATCGCAAGTTGCGCGAGACGATGCAGATCGAACTCCGGCGCCTGTTGCGCGAACTCGGCACCACCGCGGTGTTCGTGACGCATGACCAGGACGAGGCGCTGACCATGTCCGACCGTATCGCCGTCATGTACCAGGGCGCGATCGAGCATCTGGCGACCCCGGAGGAAATCTACCGCCGGCCGGCAACCGCCTTCGCCCTGGGATTCGTCGGCCTCTCCTCGCGTCTGGCCGGTACGGTCGTGAGCAACGAGCAGGGCGTGGTGACGGTCGAGACGGCGTTCGGGCCGCTCCGCGCCGCCGGCAATTTCGTGGCAGGCACCCCAGTCCTGCTCGCGGTGCGTCCCGAGCGCATCAGGGTAAACGCGCCGGGAGACTATGCGCTCATCGCGCGCCTGCGCGACGCCGTGTTCCAGGGCTCGAAGGTCCAGCTCCACTTCGAGACTGGGGGTGACGATCAGCTCATGGTCGAGACGGCCGACCTCGCGGACGGCGTGCCGGCACCGGGAACCGAGATGAAGCTCGGCTGGGCGGTGTCCGACACGCTCATCTATCCGGCGTCATGACGGCCCGCGCCGCCCCCTCGCACTGGCGCGACCCCGTCATCCTGCTGGCGGTGCCGGCGGTAGTCTACCTGCTGGTTGTTTACGCCTACCCGTTGCTGTGGCTGCTGATGAAGAGCTTTACGGGGCCGTCGGGTCTGACGATCCAGCCTTACATTTCCTTCATGAGCGATCCCTTCAACTGGCGTGTCGTCGGCAACACGCTCAGGGTCGCCGCCTGGGTCACGCTGTTCTGCTTCGTCATCGGCTATCCCGCGGCGTTTGCGCTCGCCCGCGCCGGCACGGTGGTCCAGATTGTAATGCTGGTCTCGATCATCCTGCCGCTCTCCATCGGTGCCGTGGTCAAGGCCTTCGCCTGGCAGATCGTGCTGCGTCGCGACGGCGTCGTCTCCCAGCTCCTGGTCGGGCTCGGTATTTGGGACGAACCGCAGCGGCTGCT
The DNA here is from genome assembly GCA_030679805.1 of Reyranella sp. Taxonomy (GTDB): domain Bacteria; phylum Pseudomonadota; class Alphaproteobacteria; order Reyranellales; family Reyranellaceae; genus Reyranella. Next base: position 6,180 of record JAUXST010000736.1, read on the forward strand.
GTTCACCGAAACCGGGCTGGTGCTGGGTGCCGCCAACATCTTCCTGCCCTTCATGATCCTGCCGATTTACTCGGTCGTGAAGCTGATCGACCCGCGCCTCAGTGAGGCCGGCGCCACCCTGGGCGCCACGCCGCTCTACAATTTTACGCGCGTGACCCTGCCGCTCACCCTGCCCGGCATCGTCTCGGGCGTGGCCTTCGTCTTCTCCATGAGCGTGTCGATGTTCGTGATCCCGTCGCTGCTGATCGGCGACCGGTTCCAGACGCTGGCGACCCTCACCGGCCGTTCGTTCCTCTTGATGCGCAACGAGCAGCTCGGCTCGACCACGGCGGTCATCCTGCTCACGCTGGCGGTCGCTATCGTCGTCGGCTCGACCTGGCTCGCCCGCCGGCTGGGTGGCAGCACATGACCGCGACCGAGCGGGTGACCCGCTTCGTCGTCTGGTTCGTCGCGGCCTTCACCGTGGTGTTCCTGATGACGCCGCTCATCGTCACCATCGCGGTGTCGTTCGGCTCGTCGACCGTCTTCACCCTGCCGCCGCCCGACTGGTCGCTGCGCTGGTACCTGCGCCTCGCCAACACGCGCGGACTGCTGCCCGCCCTCATGGTCTCGCTTCAGGTCGCCGCGATCTCGACCACCATCGCCATGGCGCTCGGCACGCTCTGCGCCATTGCCCTGGTCCGCGGCCGCTTCCCCGGCCGCGAGGCCATCGCCACCTTCCTGATCTCGCCGCTGATGCTGCCCGGCCTGGTGATCGGCATCGCCATGCTGCAGGGCTTCAAGGCGCTGGGGCTGCGCGACGTCTATGCGAGCCTGTTCGTGGCCCACGTCGTGATCACGCTGCCCTACGTCGTGCGCACGGTGGCGGGGGCGCTCTCGCTGTTCGATTTCTCGCTGATCGACGCTGCCCGCACGCTCGGCTGCAACTACCCGACGGCCCTGATGCGCGTGCTGGTGCCGGCACTGGCGCCGGCGTTCCTCACCTCGGGCATGTTTGCGTTCCTGGCCTCCATGGACAATTACCCGATATCGATCTTCTTCACAGACGCCTGGACCAAGACCCTGCCGATCCAGATGCTGCAGTATGTCGAGGAGACGCCCGATCCCACGATCGCGGCGATCTCCGCCGGCTTGGTGCTGCTGGCCATCCTCGTCCTGATCATCGGCGACCGCCTGGTCGGGCTGCGCAAGCTCGCGGACTTCTGAAAGTGGACCATTTCCCGGCACACCTCGTTGTGCCACGCGGTGTCCCGCACCTTGTGCCAAAAACCCGGGCCAAGCCCTTGATCCGGCTGCCCGATCGCCCCCTGACGACTTGTGCCACCGACGCCGGCCGCTTCGCATGATGAGCGTTCGGAAAATCACCGCCGGATTTGACGAAAGTGGACCACAAAAAACGCCCGGAACGGGGACCGTCCGAGCGTTGCCAGCAGTGCCTATAAGGGCGCCGATTGTAGCGAAAAACTAGCACGGATTCGGCTGAACCTGCAAATCTATCTTAAGGTGGCTTCATGAAAATCCTGGTCGCCAATCCCAACACCTCCACCGGAGTCACCGACCGGCTGGTTGCCGCCGGCAAGCTGGTGGCCAGTCCGGGCACGGAACTTCTTCCCATGACCGCGCCGCGCGGCGTGCCCTACATCGCCACCCGCGCCGAGGCGGCCATCGGCGGCGCCATGATGCTGGAGATGCTGGCCGAGCGCCGCGGCACCTTCGATGCCGCCATCGTCGCGGCCTTCGGCGACCCGGGCCTGGGCGGCGCGCGCGAGCTGTTCGATTTCCCCGTGGTCGGCATGGCGGAGGCCGCTATGCTGGTCGCCTGCACCCTCGGTCGCAAGTTCGCCATCGTGAGTTTCGCCAAGGCGCTGGAGCCATGGTTCGCCGAGATCGTGGAATGGCATGGGCTCTCCGGCCGCTGTGCCGCCATCCGTACACTCGACGAGGCGTTCCAGTCGATCGACGACGTGCAGAACGAGAAGGAGCAGGTCCTGATCGACCTCGCCATCGGTACCGTCAGGAACGACGGCGCCGATGTCGTGATCCTCGCCGGGGCGCCGCTCGCAGGCCTCGCCAACAAGATCCGGGAGCGCGTACCCGTGCCGCTGGTCGACGGCATCCAGGCGGCCGTCACGATGGCCGAAGGGCTGGTTCGCCTCAATCCACGCAAGGCGACCGCTGGCACCTATCGCCGGCCGGCCGCCAAGGACTCTAAAGGTCTCTCCACGGCACTCGCCAACGTCATAGGTCATCGCGATGCGTGATCTCAAAGGCTACGGCCGTACGCCGCCCAATCCCAAATGGCCGGGCGGCGCCCGCGTCGCCGTCTCCTTCGTGATCAACTTCGAGGAAGGCGCCGAGATGTCGCTCTCCCAGGGCGATCCGCACAACGAAAAGGTCTACGAAGTTACCGACGAGGTAGTGGGCGTTCCGGATCGCTGCATGGAATCGCACTTCGAGTACGGCACCAAGGCCGCCTGGTGGCGCATCGCCGACTCGCTGGAGCGGCTGGGCGTTCCGGCCACGGTCAGCACCTGCGGCCTCGCGGCCGAACTCTC
>JAUXST010000745.1 GCA_030679805.1 Reyranella sp.
CGATCGTCACCGGCCGTCCTCCGGCCGTCCATGGCATCTGCGGCAATTACTTCCTCGATCCCGACACGGGCAAGGAAGTGATGATGAACGACCCGAAGTTCCTGCGGGTCGAGACGCTGTTCCCGGTCTTCCAGCGCGCCGGCTGCCGCATCGCCGTCATCACCGCCAAGGACAAGCTGCGCGGCCTGCTGGGCAAGGGGCTCGAACTGGGCGCCGGCAAGGCCTGCTCCTACTCGTCGGAGAAGTCGGACATGGCGACCCTGGCCGATAACGGCATCGACCAGGTGAACGAGCTGGTCGGCATGGGCGTGCCCGACGTCTACAGCGCCGGCCTCTCGGAGTTCGTGTTCGCCGCCGGCGTCAAGCTGATGGAGCGCGACCGGCCGGAGATCATGTATCTGTCGACCACCGACTACATCCAGCACAAGCACGCCCCCGGCACGCCGGTCGCCAACGACTTCTACGCCATGATGGACGGCTACCTGGGCAAGCTCGATGCCATGGGCTGCACCATCGTCGTCACCGCCGACCATGGCATGAACGCCAAGTTCGGCGCCGACGGCCAGCCCGATGTCATGTACCTGCAGGACCTGTTCGACAAATGGCTGGGCACCGACAAGGCCCGCGTCATTCTGCCGATCACCGATCCCTACGTCGTTCACCATGGTGCGCTGGGCTCCTTTGCCGTCGTCTACCTGCCCGCTGGCGCCTCGCCCCAGGAGTGGGCCGCCAAGATGAAGGCCCTGCCCGGCATCGAGGCCGCGCTCACCAAGGAAGAGGCCGCCACCCGCTTCGAGCTGCCGGCCGACCGCCTGGGCGATCTCATTATCGTCTCGACCAAGCACAAGGTGCTGGGCACGTCCGCCTCGCGCCACGACCTCTCGGGCCTCACCGAGCCGCTGCGCAGCCACGGCGGCGTCTCCGAGCAGAAGGTGCCGCTGATCTGCAACCGCAAGCTGGCGAATGGCGCCGCCTCGCGTCACTGGCGCAACTTCGACGCCTTCGATCTCGCCCTCAACCTCGTCGCCTGAGAGACCTGCCATGGATACCGTCACGCGCGCCGATTCCGACGTCCGGCACGAATACCTTCGCATTGCCGGCAAGAAGGTCGAGACCAAGGCGCGCCTGGAAGTGCGCTTCCCCTGGGACAACCGGCTGGTCGGCACCGTGCCGCGGGCCACGCCCGAACTCGTGGCCCAAGCCTTCCAGATCGCCCACGACTACAAGCCCAAGCTCACCCGCTATCAGCGCCAGCAGATCCTGCTCAAAACGGCCGAGCTGCTAGTTGCCCGCAAGGAAGAACTCTCCCATCTCATCACCCTCGAGTCGGGGCTCTGCCTGAAAGACTCGCTCTACGAGGTCGGCCGCGCCTACGACGTCTTCACCTTCGCGGGCCAGCTCTGCCTGTTCGACGACGGCCAGACCTTCTCCTGCGACCTCACCCCGCACGGCAAGCCGCGCAAGATTTTTACGCTGCGCCAGCCGCTCAATGCCATCTCGGCCATCACCCCCTTCAACCATCCGCTCAACATGGTGGCGCATAAGCTGGCACCCGCCTTCGCCACCAACAACTGCGTGGTGCTGAAGCCCACCGAGTTGACGCCGCTCACCGCGCTGTTCCTGGCTGACACGCTCTACGAGGCGGGCCTGCCGCCCGAGATGCTCTCGGTCATCACCGGCAATCCCTCCGACATCGGCGACGCCATGATCACGGATCCACGCGCCGACCTCATCACCTTCACGGGCTCGGTCCGGGTCGGCAAATACATCGCCGACAAGGCCGGCTACAAACGCATCGTCCTCGAACTCGGCGGCAACGACCCGCTGATCGTCATGGAGGACGCCGACCTCGACAAGGCGGCCGACCTCGCCGTCGCCGGCGCCACCAAGAACTCGGGCCAGCGCTGCACGGCGGTGAAGCGCATCATCGTGGTCGACAAGATCGCCGACGCCTTCGTCGAGCGCGTGCTGGCCAAGGCGAAGAAGCTCAAGGCGGGCGATCCGCTCGATCCCGAGACCGACGTCGGCACCGTCATCAACGAACGTTCCGCCACGCTGTTCCAGAATCGGGTGAGCGAGGCGGTCGCCAAGCACGGCGCCAAGCTCCTGCACGGCAACGACCGCCGCGGCGCGCTGTTTCCGCCCACCGTCGTGG
>JAUXST010000746.1 GCA_030679805.1 Reyranella sp.
CGACTTCAGGCGTTCGCTCTGCAATTCCGCCATCCGGCCGGCACTGGTCCGCGGAAGGGCGTTACGAACGAAGCGCTGCTTGCCCGACACCTGGGCGTGGAAAGGATGGTCCGAAGGCATGCCTACGAAGCCTGCAACGTATTTGATCTCGGGATGGTCCTCCGCTGCCGTCAGGCGTTCGCATTCATCGACACTGGCATCGAACGCAATTGCCCTCAATCGCTCGCCAAATATCCGCCATGCCGGATCGATGCCGCCGGAACAGCCCACGTCGATGAAGGTGAAGCGTTCAAGGGTAAGACTGCCGGCGACGAACGCCGCAAATGCCGTGCTCATGACTGAGGACCGCCGATGTTGCCGTGCTTGGCCCAAAACACATTGATCCTCATTTTCCCTGGTTCGCGCGCTGGATTTTGAAGAATGGTCCGGCCACCGGATCGGAAAAGGCCGGACTGCCTGTAAATTTCGAGTGCAGCATTCGGTAGATTGCCTCTGCCTTCTCCTTATTTGCGACGGTTGAAAGCGATGACTCCATGCGCGAAAGGTCCCAGCCCCAAATATCAGACGCCACGACGTCGTATCCGAGGTCCATGACCTTCTCGATCTGACGCTGCAAATCGTCGGCAAGCTCCTGCGGAGTCAAACTCGACTTGTTCACGGGCCCGCTGACGAGCGCCAGCACCTTGAATTTCGTTTGGGGCGTCGGTGACGGACCCAAGGTGGCAAAGTAATCCCATCGACCATTCCAATGGTAGAACATTTTAGAGATCGTTGCCTCGAAGCCATGAAGCAGAAAAACCGTTCGCGCCGGATCTGCTTCGCGTTCCAGTCGATCCAGTGCGAGCCGCCAGGCCGTATCGACGCCGCGCAGCGGCACCATCATCCAGATGTTGTAGGAAAGTAGCAAAAGCCCGAACGTTGCGCCTGTTGTAAAGGTAATGGCAGGGTGACGTCGTACTGCAAATGCAACGACAAGTGCCCATGCAATCGTCAGCCAGGACATTACATTGATCTGCATCTGTGGGTCCTGCGGCTGCGAATAGAGGTTGAGAACCTCTCCCGCGCCGAAAGTAATCCCGAATACCACCGCCAGGATGCGAGCATCGATTGCCTCACGGTGATGCCACAATATTGCCAACGCACCAGCGGCCAAAATCAGAATAATCGCACTGGCAGCGATCAGTTCTCGCAACATCCGGTAAATGATGTCGAAGTCGCTGATGTTGCTTCCACCGGCCAGGTACTCACTCATTCCAAACCAAAGAAATCCGACTTTATGCAGGTTGAACCCGGACCACCCTGAATTGATGCCTTTGCCGGTCCACAGGAGGTCGATCACTGATGGAACGTTGTTGGGTTGTGGCCCCCAGAGCGACATGACGATCCAGGTGAAGGCGACCATCGTGACGAGAAATAGGGCGATCCTGCCCAACCGCTGCAACGCATGCCCAGGCCCGAGCGCGAGTGCTATCAGCATCGCCGGCAGCGTCGGAAACATTAGACGCCACTCGAACATCCATGCGACGGTGAAGAGGATGGCAACCAAACAGACGCGCGTTCGCGTTGGACGGACGAACCACACGCTGGCCAGCGCCATCGACGCGAACAGCAACGTATACGACGGCATGATGTCTTCGTTGCTGATCGCGAGATTGAGGAAGAATGCACTGGCGAGGTGGAAGAGGACCGCCAACCAAGCAACGAGACGGCTTTGCGTGATCTCGCGAACGAGCATGTAGACGATACAGAGGCAGAGCGCAGCGCTGAAGGCATTGACGACCGATAGCTGACGTCGCGGGTCAGCGGCGAAAACGCCGATCAAGTCGAGCAGTCGGCAAAATACCCCGACGAACGGAAAATATAGATAGTTCGACGGATCGAGCGGGGCCGTCGACGGATTGGAGATCCAAGGCTTTGCCTGGCTCGCCTTGAAGATGCCATTGCCGGTAATGCCCTCGGCATTGTCCAGCCAAGACATCAAGGCGATGAGTCCGGCAAACCCGACGACGAAAATAAGGAGGAGATCGATGCGGCGCCCATATGATGAGGCCTCTCTCGTTTGGCCCGTTGAAAATGAGGTTGCTATCGAAGTTGGTGGAATATTCACAGGTTATACCTTGTGTCGGACAAGCAGCTGGTTTGAAAGGGCAGCCTATTGGCTTGGGATAGTTCTCGCAATCGAGGCACGACGAGATTGCAAGCGGAACTGTACCCGCGATGTCATCGGCAGGGGCGGCACTTGAACGGTCGGAAGATCCGCTGCCATATGTTTGGTGCTTCGAGCCGCCGCCTGTTGGTCGCTGGCCGCGATGGACATTGCCTGCCAAGATGTGCTTGAGAGCGCAGTTCAGTTTTCAGCAACGAGAAAGATCCATGCCCCGACAGACGTCTCTTAAAGCCATCGAAGCCAAGATCAAGGAATTGGAAGCCATCGCCGAAGAGCTCAAGCGCGTGGAGAAGCCCGGTATCAAGGAACTCAAGGCGGTTGTCGCAAAATTCAGGCTGACACCGGCCGACATCACGCTCGCCCTGAGGAGGCGCACCATAAGGCTCAATGAAAAGGGCCCCGCGAAGGGGACCAAACTGAAGCCCAAGTACCGCAACCCTGCAAAGAAAAGCGAGACGTGGGCAGGCCGTGGTTTGAGGCCGAGGTGGGTCGTCGAACTGATGAAACAGGGCAAGAAACTGGAAGACTTCGCTGTCTAGTCTCGGCGTATAACGACGTACAGCATCGTGGCAGGCCTGAGGAGGTCAGCGGCACCATGTAGGACGCACACTTGGAGCATTCGTCTTGTGAGATGAATCGAATGTGATCGGGCGGGCGATTCCGGCTGACGGCGGATTGTGACTCTATGGGCGCCTGTGATTTGAGAGGTGAGCATGGGCGCGGCACATTCGAACGATCTTCGTATCCGGGTAGTGGCGGAGGTTGCGTCGGGGAGGATGTCGCGGCGCCAGGCGGCGGCGCACTTCCGGGTGAGCGCGGCGTCGGCGATCCGCTGGGTGGAGTTGAAGGAAGAGACCGGCGGTATCAGTCCGCGACCGCGGGGCGGCAAGAGCCAGTCGCCGCTGGAGCTGCATTCGGTGTGGCTTTTGGACCTCACCGCCCGGGAGGGTGATCTGACCTTGGCCGAGATCGTACGGCGGATCCTCGAGGGTCTGAACCTGTCGACGACCGAGGCTTCGATCCGGCGGTTCTTCATACGCCACAAGATCAGCTTCAAAAAAAACCCTGCATGCCGCCGAGCAAGGGCGGCCAGACATCGCCGAGGCGCGGCGATGCTGGAAGGCTGACCAGGCCCAGCTCGATCCCCGAAAGCTCGTCTTCGTCGATGAGACCGGAGCCAACACCAAGATGGTCCGCGCCTATGGCCGCGCTCCCAGGGGCCAAAGGCTGTTCGCCAAGAGACCCTTCGGCCACTGGAAGACCGGCCCTCCAGCAAGGAGAAATCGTGATGATGGACAATCTGCCCGCTCACAATGGCGAGGCGGTTGCCAGGCTCATCGAGGACAAGTGCCCAAGCTTCTCTTCCTGTCGCCCTACTCGCCAGACCTCAACCCCATCGAGCTGGCCTTCGCCAAGCTCAAGAACTCCCTGCGAAAGGCTGCCGAGCGTACCGTCGACACTCTGTGGGATCGTATCGTCATCATCCTCGAAGACTTCTACTCCGCAGGAATGCGCAAACTACTTCTGCCATGACGGATATGCCGCTACTTAAGTGACGAATACTCTAGCCGGGCTTGACCGACCCAAAACGGGATATCGCGGGACGTAGCCGGAATGAGGCGAGCGGCGCGGCCGGACTCGAACCGGCGGCCGTCACGATGGCGGACTAGAGTCGCCACCCGCCCATCTCTCGCCCGATCCGATGCAGTTTCCATCGGTCATAGTTGTTGCTTATGAAAAGCAGGATGAGCATCCCGAAAGCGCCGCCTAGGGCGCCCTGAAGCACAATCCACCACATGGCTCACCTACCGCCGTAGCGAAACCAAAGCGCCCAAATTGCGTTGGCGCCGACTACGAAGAAAAACGGCCCGGCAATGGCCCCGCTCAGCAGCGCGACGATGCTGATTTCTGCCGCTGCCAGTTCTAGGATCGCTAGTGCTTGTGCCAGCATGTGCGGCCCCCTCCCCGGATGGATAGTGGCAGTATCGACCGGGGCGCTCCACCAGATTATTTGGGGCGACCGTTCGATTGTGTGTCGGGGCCGGGTACTAACGGCGTCGCATGGCCTTCAGTGTATCGGCGTGGAGTGCGTTGGCAGTGGCATTAGGGCGGGCTGCAAATAGTTCCGCCAAAACGCTTAGGTGCGTTTGCTACCTAGCGCCGGAGGTCAGTCCGTCCGCGCCGCCACGATGATAAGCGAGCCGCCGAACGGCAGGCTGAGACCAGCGGCGATGGTCGCACGCTCGATCGCGAGGGCACTCGAGAATATCGCGTCGAGCCAGTGTGGATAGTCGTGCACGTCGCTTTCGGCGCCGTCCCGCTCGATCAGTCGATGGAGAAGCATCAGGGGAAACAGCAGCGTGTTCCAGTAGCTCGCGCGAAGGACACGGAACCCTTGCCCGGTAAGCAGGGCGCGAGCCTGACCTCGCGTGAAGCGCCGGGCATTATGGGTACGCTTGTCGTGCGCCGAGAACATCCATTGATAGGCTGGCAGATTGAAGATCGCGATGCCGCCGGGCTGAAGACAGCGGCGCGCTTCCTTGAGTGCCCGCACCGGATCGACTTGGTCATGGCAAAGCACGTCAAGTGACACGTAGGCGCTCAATGCTCCGTCGCCGATCGGCATTTCATTGACCGACCCCGAGGCCACCGGCCTGCCGGCCTTGCCGGCTGCCAGCGCCGCCGCGACGGGGTCGTAGTCCAGACCGAGCGTCGGCCGGCCGGCCACGGTCGCACCCAGTACGCGGAGCATGCCACCCGTGCCACAGCCTGCATCGAGCACTGGACCGGCAGCGGGCGAGCCGGCGAGTGCCCGAGCGACCTGACTGGCGGCCAGCGCACGCAGTCCACGGTACCACCACATGCGGTCCTCGACCGCATTCATGCGCTCGTATTCAGCCCGCTCCATGGTGCGAGGGCCCTCCGCAAAACCTATGCTTGCGTTTGTTATGATGTCTTCGCTGGATCTTGCCAACTCGTCGCAATCGACATCCGACACGCTGCTCCATCTTCGCAGCTATGGCGCAGTGCAGTTCCAGAACAGCAGGCGTGCCACGCCTCGCCACAACCCGCGAGGCAGGATGCGGAGTCTCGCCGCCTACCGCCCGGAGCCGAGATACAGCACGTCCGCCACGTCGGCGAACTTGTCGGTCGGCAGGGTCCGCCAGAGGTCGAGCACCGTGAGGCGCTGGCTACCATTGCTGCGCTTGCACCAGGCCGGGTCGATTTCCTTGTACTGGGGCCAGCCGGTGGCGACGATCAACAGATCGCATTCGCGCACCGCACCCTCGACCGAGGACGCACCCACAACCTTGTCGCCCAGTACCGCCATTGCGGAATCCTGGGCCAGCGGGTCGTGCACGACCACGACATAGCCCGCGTCGGCGAGCTTGGCCGCCAGCTTGACGCTATGGCTTTCCTCGACCACCGGCGTCTGCGGCTTGTAGGAGAGGCCGAGGATGGCGATGCGCGTGCCGGCCTTGGCGAACTTGGCGACCAGGCCCGACAGCCGGTCGATCTGGTAGTTATTGATGCGGTCGGTCGCCTCGGCCACGTCGGCGCGGGCGCCG
>JAUXST010000750.1 GCA_030679805.1 Reyranella sp.
CGCTCCGCGTAGCACTGGCGGGGGTAATCGTGGACGGACTCAATGCGATGAGCGGATCGCCAGTTGCGCGTGCAGCAAGGAATTGCGGAGTTTGATACTTAACGGTCGACTTGACGTAGCGAACTATGTCCAAAAGCGAAATCTGCCCGTCGCCATCGTAGTCCGCACTACCAGTTTCGATGCCGTCGACGATCGCAGCTGTGAATCGACCCAGTACGATGCCACTTTGGTCTGCCTCCGCTTCACCCGCCGTTTGAATTTCACTAGAGCCCGACAGAATGTAGAATCCGCTCGCATCCTGAAGAGAGCGCAGCTGACTCTCAACGTCCCCGCGCAAATTCGCCGTGGCAGCGCCCGAATAGCAGCAGTCAAGAAGCAACACGACTGCATCGCAATCAGAGTTAGCAGCCAAGTCGCGTAGGTGACGCGCTGGAATGGATGTGGCGAGAAGCGTGCTTGCCCGCGTATCCGCCGTTGCAAGACAAAGGCTTCCTACACGGTCGAGTTTCCCATGGCCGGCATAGTGGATCAGAACAAGGTCACCACGTCCTACAATTCCAAGCTCTTCTTCAATGGCCGCTTTAATCTCACCACTCGAGGAGTTCGGGAACAACCGAACATCAAAGCCACCGCGCTTGGGATCAACATGCACCCTGGACAATGCTGCGATATCGTTAAGCGGCCCTTTGAGCGCGGGCAAGTTGCTGTCGGATCGAAAATCCTTGTTGCCGACTAAGAATGCGATGCGCCGGCCGACGGACACTTCTGCCGCCTATCGGTGAGATAGTCCAACGAGCGTTTGCTTGGTGAGAGCATCGTCCATATTGCGGGCGTTGATCTCAAACGTCGTGCCGTCCGGCCGACCAATCTTAACAACCAAGCTTCGCTCCCGGGTGAGATACGCTTTCAGGCAGTCGATGAGCGCCGTTACAGCACCACTCGTGATGAGACCCAGAGCGATTTGTCCGATCATCGTAGCGTCGCCACGCTCGCCTGGCTTTGATGGCACTTCGCGAGGAGAGGCCTGAATCCCTATCCGTGAAAGATCGCGGCCAAAATCGCGCGTAATCTTACTCAATCGTTCGCGTGGAATGTCGGCGACTAAGGAGAGCATTAAAGGCTGATCAGTCATGTGCGCCCCACACACGTAAATGTTGATTAACGCTAACACTCCACCAGTAGCAAACGCAAATGGCTCTTGTAGTCTAACGGAAAAATAGAGTGCGACGCTCCCGAGCACTGCGCTCGCACTTTGGATCGCACGGACGCTCAGGGTGGGTAGTTTATCAACCGACGAGCGTGGCATTTTCTGCCTACTCCCTCAAAGATCATGAAAAAAGTCGTACTCATGATCCTCGTCCAGAATTCGCACCTTCATCGGCGCATCCCAGCCCCAGTTGGCTGGCACCGGATGCGCAAAGGTGAGCGCCAGCGCGTCGCCGATGTCGGGTGACGCGAGGCCGCGCTTCTTCATGTCCTCCTTCTTCTCGAGCTGGATCTCGCCGGTGCCGGTGTAGCCGTATTCGACGCCGGTGAGGTCGGCGCGCAGTTCCGGGTCGTCGGGCAGCGCGCCGCCCGCCTTCAACCAGTCCTTGAGGTTGCCCCACATCTCGGCGCGCTTGTTGGCGTAAAGGCTCTTGGCGCCGTCGCCGTCCCAGCGCGCGGCTGATGCGCCGAAGTTGACGCCCTGCACGTGCTGAACGCCCAATTGGCGCAGGCGATCGACCACGCCCGCGCCCAGGCCCGTCTCGTCGACGAAGATGGCGGCGGGGCCATGGGCAAAGGCGATCTCGGCCACGCGGCCGGCCAGGGTCATCAGATCCATGCCGCGGTGCTTCTCGATCGCAAAGGAGCGCGCGTCGCGGCCGCGGCGGAGCACGATCACGCTGCGGTCGTCGCCGAAGCGGGCCACGTCGACGCCCATCACGAGCGGCAGGCTTGTATCGGTGGCGGGATCGAGGATGCGCGTCATGGCCTGCTGGACCCGCTCGCCGTCGATGAACTGCATGGTGCCGGCGCGCGGGAACTGGCCGCGCACGCGGACGCGCACGAAGTCGGAGTCCTCGCCATAGTCGGCCACCCAGCGCGCGAGCTGTTGCTTGTCGGTCAGCGACACCTCACGCGAATCGACCTGGCGCGTGTGCCAGTTCTCGCGAAAGCGGTTGAAGCATTCGAAGAAGCGGCCGGAGGTGCGTGTCGGGTTGCCGAAGGCGATCCAGATGATCTCGGTATCGGCATCGGTCATCGCGCCTTCGGCGGTCTCCCAGATCGCGTCGGCGATGGCCGAGGCTTCGTCGAAGACGACGAGAATGCGGCTGCCCTTGTTATGAAGGCCAGCGAAGGCTTCGGCGTTGTGCGCGGCCCACGGCACGAGATCGATGCGGCCTGCCCCTTCCGGCACCGGCAGCACCGAGGCGAGCGAGGTGGCGCCCAGCTCGTTGAAGTCGCCGGTGGTGACGAGGCCGTGCCACTTGCCCAGCTCCACCCAGGTCTTGGTCTTGAGCTGCGTCTCGGTGTTGGCGGTCACGACGCCGCGCGTCGAGGGCACCGTGGCCGACGCCCACAGCAGCAGCCACGCCACCAGCGCCGACTTGCCGACGCCGTGGCCTGACGCGACGGCGATGCGGACGGGGCCGGACCTTTCTCCTTGGGCATTGGCGCGCAACTGCCGGCCGATCTCGCGCAGCACGTCGGCCTGCCACGCCTCGGGGCCGTCGTGTCCGGCGAGCGGACCGTCGCCCCAAGGGAAGGCCCAGCGCACGAAGCCCAGCGGATCGAGCCGCACCGCCTCGACGCTCTGCAGGCGCAGGCGCTGGGTGTCGGCCTCCTTAGTTCTGGCCTTTGCCATGCTTTTTCTCCGGGTGCTGGCGCTCCTGACGTTGCGTCTCGCGCTCCTTCCGCTCTTCCGCGCGCCGCTCTTCAAGGTGCGCCTGGAGGCGCGGCGCCGAGGCGGCCAGACGCTTGGCGAGGTCGAAGGGCAGCGGCGGCACCGCCGATTGCTTCCTGTCGCTGTAGATCTCAGGCCGATGGGCGCGCAGGAGGAACTGCAGCAGCTTGTTGTCGTACTGCAGGACCGAGCCCACCTGCTTGCCGTTGCGCCAGAGGTGGCGCTCGGTGCCGTTCAAGGCACGCTGCATGGCGTCGTCCTGCAGGCGGTCGATGCCGAGGTTCAGCGCCTCGTCCCACTGGGCGGCGAACTGCTCGTCGTTGGCCTTGAGGCGATAGACCGTTCGGCGGTCCAGCTTGGATTGCAGGGCGGCGAAGGTGACCGAGCCGCTGCGGCCGAGGAAATGCAGGAAGGATTTCAGCGACGTCGCGGAGGGACCGCGTTGCGGTGGCTCCGGCGTGGCATCGGGCGCGGGCTTACGGACCGGTCGGGTCATGGTAGAATTCCCTTTCGAAAAGGCACGAAAAAGCCCGCCGCGAGCCCCTCGATTTGGGGGTGCCGGGCGGGCTGGAGGGCGGACACGCGGTCCGCCAAAGTAGGCTTTTTCTTAGCCTATTCCTGCTGAACCTGCAAGTTTTTCTGAAAAGAAAATATGAACGGTTGTTCACACCATCTCCCCTCCCCCTAAGGCGCTGTAAACAGCGCCTTAGGGGGAGGTGGCCCGCAGGGCCGGAGGGGGGAAAGCCCCAAAGGGGATGTCTACGATTCTCCGATCTGAAATCGGCAAGCGACGATGCTGAGGCCTTCCCCCTTCGGCCCTGCGGGCCACTTCCCCCGCTTCGCGGGGGCAGAGAAGAAACTCCTCCTCCTCCGCAGCGCCTTCACAGGCGCGGCGGGGGAGGTACCCCCGAGGGGGCGGAGGAGGAAGGGCACAACAGAAAGGACCCAACACCATGTGCGATCCCGTCACCATGATGACGGCCGGCGCGTCGATCCTGTCGACCGCGCTCGGCGTCACCCAACAGATGCAGCGCGCCGCGAGCCAACGCGGCGAGTACGACCATCTCGCTGCCCAGCAGCGCAACGCGGCGGCCCTCGACGAGCAGAGGGCCCGGCAGGCCGAGCAGGCCGGCGAGGCCGACGCCGCCCGGGCGCGGCAGAGGGCGGCCCAGCAGTTGGGCCAGCAGCAGGCGCGGCTGGCAGCGCAGGGCACCGACCTGCTGGGTTCGCCCCTCGACGTGCTGGGCGACCTGGCGGCGGCGGGCGCGGAGGACGCGCTGTCGCTCAGCTACCAGTCGACGCGCGACGCCTGGGAGCACCGCGCGCGCGGCGCCAGCCGGCAGGCCCAGGCGCGCTATTACGAGACGGCGGCGGGCAACGTCGATCCCACGCTCGGGATCGTGAAGACGTTGCTGTCGTGAGGCCCTGGCCGTCATGCCGTCAATTGGCAGGGGTGCTGCGCGAACATTTGACTCCGTGCACAATCACAT
>JAUXST010000751.1 GCA_030679805.1 Reyranella sp.
TCGGCCAGCCGCAGCAGCCGTTCCTCGTCGAAGATGGTGCGGTCGATGTGGCTGATGACGACGCGTTCGGTCGAATGGCCCGCGGCCTTGATGAAATCGGCCACCTGCTGGGGTTGATCGGGATCGCGGCCGGGATGGACGTTGATGGCGGCGCCCGTTTCCGAAGCGGCGATGAGCGCTGCCTGCATCACACGCTTTTCGAGGTCGGTCCACGGCGATGTGCAGCCGATCTCGCCAATCATGCCGGCACACACATCGGTACCCCAGGCGCCAGCCAGGATCTGGCCGGTCATTTCGGAAGCGAAGTCGTCGACCGTGCGGTCGTGGTTCTTCGGATCCTGGTAGTCATTGACGTAGTAGCCGCAGCCCATGATCAAATGCACGCCGGTACCGGCGGCGATCCGCTGCAGCCCCTTGGGATCGGGCGAGAGGCCACCGCAGGTGAGCTCGACGATGGCATCGCCGCCCTCGTGCTTCATCATGCGGACCTCGCGAGTCGCGATATCCTCGAGGTCGAGCATGTACTTGCGGCCGGCCCGCTTGATGCCGTGGCCATGATTGAGCTGCCAGACATTCTCGAGCGTGATCTCGGGTCCGAGATCGTTGTCGCCACGCGTTGCCGGCGGGCGGATGTCACAGAGCACATGCTCGTGCATCAGCGTGCGGCCGAGCTCTTCGGGCGCGATCGGTCCCAGGACCGTCTGGATTTTTCCGCGAAGGCCGTTGCGTGTCATTGCGGCTCCAGCTTGGCGGCGTCGATCACCTTCTTCCACTTGGCGTTTTCGGCCACCATGTGCCGCGTCAGCGCCGCGGCGTCGCCCGGAAGCTCGGAGGCACCGGCATCTCGGATCTTCTTGATCATCGCCTCCGACTTGATGCCCTTCACGATCTCGGCGCCGAGCCTGTTCACGATCTCGGGCGGCGTGCCCGCGGGTGCGGCGACATACCACCAGGGCGCGGCGTCGAAGCCCGCATAGCCCTGTTCGGCGATGGTCGGAATGTCCGGCGCCGCGAACCAGCGCTTGGCCGAACTGACGCCGAGTGCCCGTAGCGCGCCCGACTGGAGGTGCTGCAGGTAGGGCGGCAGGTTGTCCATGGTGTCGAGGATGTGACCGGCCAGCAGGTCCTTCATGACCAGCGAGCTGCCGCGATAGACGACATGCTCGAGCCTGATGCCGGCCAGGCTGGAGAGATACTCCATCGCCAGGTGTCCGGTGCCGCCGATCGCGGGCGAACCGTAGCTCACCTTGTTGGGACCCTGGGCCTTGCAGTAGTCGACGAACTCCTTGAGCGTCTTGGCCGGGAAGCTGGGGTGTACCGCCAGCACGTTCGCCACCTCGCCGACCAGCGCCACGGGCGCGAAGCTCTTCACGCTGTCGTAGGGCATGGTCTTGTAGAGATACTGGTTGGTGACGGCGGTGCCGGTCGTGCCCAGCAGCAAGGTCATGCCGTCGGGCGGTGACTTGGCCACCAACTCGGCGCCGACATTGCCGCCGGCTCCGGTCTTGTTGTCGACCACGAAAGTGCCGCCGAGCGACTCGGTCAGGATCTGCGCCACGATTCGACCCAGCAGGTCGGTGGTGCCGCCGGCCGCGAAGGGCACGACGACGCGCACGGTCTTGCCGCCGGGATAGGCACCCTGGGCCCAGCCGTGCGGCGCCAGCATCGGAGCGGCGAGAGCGCCGGCAGCGACAACAAGCGCGCGCCGCCGGATCATCTTGGTCATGGCATTCCTCCTCGAATTCGGGCGACTATATCGGGCAACGACGAGGACTCAATCGTGACCGCACCGCTGACCGGCTATGCCGACAAGATTTCCGTTCGGGTTGGAGAGAAGATCGCCTTCAAGATTTCGAGTGTCGGACCCAGTCCGTACAACGCCACGCTGGTGAAGATCGTCCGCGGTGATCCCAACCCCGACGGACCGCCACCCAAGTTCGAAGACCTGTCGGAATTATTCGACGGCCGTTTCGCCTCGCGCGTCCAACACGCCTGGCCCGGCTCCTACGGGCTGGTCGAAGGTGCCGCGGCTCTGAAGCTGCCGGCCAGCCTCATGATCGAGGCGACGATCTGGCCGACCCTGCCCGAAGACGGGCCGCAAACAGTGCTGTCGCGCCGCGACGCCGAAAGCAGCACCGGCTTCGCCCTGGTGCTGACGTCTGAAGGCATGGTGCTGGAAGTGGGTGGCGCGCGCATCGCCGTCGGCAAGAAGCTCCGGACCCATACCTGGTATCGGGTATGGGCAAGCGCCGATCCGCGCACCGGCACGCTCCGCGTCGGCCAGCAGCCGTTGCAGCGCGCCCATGCCATCGACGACGAGGGCGAGGCCGAACTGACCGCAACCCTGCCGCTGGCGCTC
>JAUXST010000764.1 GCA_030679805.1 Reyranella sp.
TGATCGATTATATGGAGATCGCGCCGGCCGAGCTGATGGCCGAGGGCCGCAAGCTCGACATCCTGCGGCTGGCCGACTTCGGCGTCGATTGCTACAGCCTGAACCTGATCGTGAACGCGGCGGCGTGGGCCGATCCCAGGCGGCGTCCGATCGCGCGCAAGATCGCCGAGGCGCTGGCCGAGGCCTACGAGGTCGTGCGCGCGCGGCCGGCCGCTGCGTCGGCGTCGTTCATGGTGTTCTTCCCGGCGATGTCGCAGCGCTATGTCGAAACAGGCATGGCCGACGTCGCCCGCCAACTGGGCGCCCCTCCCGTCGGCGGCCAGACCCGTGAAGGCTGGCAGAAGACGCTGGCGACGCTGGACGGCCTCGGCCTGCTGGAGCGGCCTGTCACATCCGGCGAGGTGGCGATCTTCGCCGACTGAAAATGCACGCTTCTGCCGCGCACGGGATGCACGCGGCAATGGGGTGGAAAGGCAAGGAGATCAAGGACTTGGCGCCCGTTCCGGCGGACTCCCGACCTCCACAAGTCGTGGAGGTCGGGGCGAGCGTTCTACCCTACCGCCCGCGCATGCAGGCGGCCGGCGTTGCGGGCGCCGCCCAAGCGGTTGGCGGCGGCCACGACCACGGTGGTGATGCCGACCATGACGAGGCTCAGCACCGCGATGGCGCCGACGTCGCCGCTCTCTTTTAGGTCGAAGATCAACACCGAGAGGACCTTGGTGTCGGAGGTGAACAGGATCACGGCGGCCGAGAGTTCGCGGATGACGGCGACGAAGATGAAGCACCAGGTGGCGATCACGGCGGAGCGCAGCAGCGGCGCGGTGATGTCGGCCAGGGTCCGGAGCCGCGTGGCGCCCAGCATGCGGCCGGCCTCCTCCAGCTCGGGATGGACGGCGTGGAAGGCCGAGGAGAGCTGCTGGTAGGCCGCCGGCAGTTCGATGGTGACGAAGGCGATGAGCAGGATCCAGAGCGTGCCGTAGAGCGTGAGCGGCGGGCGCGTGTAGGCGAGGAAGAGGCCGACGCCCAGCACGATGCCGGGGATGGCGAGCGGCGCGGTGGCGAGGAAGCCCAGCACGCGATGGCCGGCCACCGCCTGGCGGGCGACGATGTAGGCGATCAGCAGCGCCAGCAGCGCGCCCACGGTGGCCGAGGAGACGGCGAGCAGGAAGGTGTTCTTCAGCGCCGGCATGGTCGAGCTGAGTTCGAGGAAGGTGAAGCGGAAGTTGTGCAGCGTCGCGGTCTCCACGCTGATGATCCGCGAGGCGACGCGCGAAAAGGCCGAGTTGAACAGCGCCGCGTAAGGCAGGAACAGCGGCATGGCGAGCACGACGAGCGCCAGTCCGACGGCGGGCCACTTGAGCGCACCGAGGCGGATCAGGCGCGGCTCGCCGTACTTGCCGCCCAGCACGGCATAGCCGCGGCGGCCCAGTGCCATTGCCTGGGCGCGCAGGAGAAGGACGGTGAGGATCAGGAGCGGCAGCGAGGCGGCGGCGGCGAGCTCGGGCTTGGGCGGGAACTGGAACAGGCTCCAGATGCGCGTGGTGAGCGTGTGGAAGCCGGCGGGGATGGCGAGGATGGCGGGCGAGCCGAACAGGTTCAGCGCCTGCAGGAAGGCGACCAGGGCGCCCGCCAGCAAGGTGGGCAAGGCAAGAGGAACCGTGATGCGGCGCGCGGTATCCCAGGTCTTCGCCCCCAGCATCGAGGAGGCATCCTCGAGTTCGCCCGGCATGCGGTCGAGCGCGTTGGCGACCAGGATGAAGACATAGGGAAAGGTGTAGCAGGCGATGACGAAGATCAGCCCTTCTAGACTATATATATCGAGCAGCGCCTCGTCGGCCGGCATGCCGGTGAGGACGCGCCAGAGCTGGTTCAGCAGGCCGGAGTTGGGCGCCGCCAGCATCTCCCAGGCGATGGCGCCGACGAAGGGCGGCGTCACCAGCGAGGCCATCACCAGCGTGCGCACGCTCTTGGCAAAGGGCATGTCGGTGCGCGCCACCAGCCAGCCGAGGGGGGCCGCGATGGCGCAGCACAAGAGGCTCACCGACACGGCGATGATCAGCGTGGTGATCAGCGGATCGACAAACGTAGGGTCGGTGAACAGCGTCGTGAAGTTGCCGAGCGTGGCGCCGCCGTCCTTGTCGGACAGGCTGTAGACCACCAGCCAACCGACGGGCAGCACGATCATCACCACCAGGAGGGCGGCGACGGCGATCAGGACGGGACGCGAGGCGTCGAAGGCCCGCATCATACCTTGAAGATCTTCGCGTACCTGGCCTTGATCTCGTCGGCCTGCTTCTCGACCGCGGCGGGATCCTCCTTGAAGGTCTTGATCGAGGCCAGCGCCGGCCGGCCCGCCTTGGCCTTCACGAGCTTGTTGGCAGGATACTGGCCGCTCAGGTCGACGATGAACTGCTGGCCCTCGGCCGACATGATCCAGGCCACCAGCAGGCGGGCGGCGTTGGGGTTGGGCGCGGCCTTGAACACCGCCATCGGGTTGGTGATCAGCGGCGTGCCTTCGACGGCGTGCACGACCTGGATCGGCGAGCCGCGCTCCTTGGCCATCCAGAACAGATAGTCGCTGCCGTCGACGGCGATGGCGCGCTCGCCGGCCTCGATCTTCTTGGGCGGCTCGGTGGCCGACTGGACTTGCAGCACCTTCTGCTTGGCGAGCTTCTCGAAGTAGCCCCAGCCCAGCGCTTGGGCGAGCTGCTGGGTGGCCGTCATGATGGTGCCGGAGTAGCCGGGATGGGCCTTCACCATCTTGCCGGCGTACTTGGGATCGAGCAGGTCGGCGAAGCCCTTGGGGGCGTCCTCGGGCTTCACCAGGCTGGTGTTGTAGGCGATGGCGCTCAAGTGCGTGCGCTGGTTCACATAGGTGCCGTCGGGGTCGCGCTGCTCGGCCGGCACGTTCTCGGCCATCTCGACCGTGACGAACGGCGCCAGCCAGCCCTGGCGCTTCCACGGCAGGAAGTGGGCGGCATCGGCGCTGTTGGCGACGTCGACCTTGTAGATCTTGCTCGCCGCCTCCTGGGCGATGCGGTTGAACAGCCGCTCGCTGCCGGTGCGCTCGACCGCGACCTTGATGCCGGGATACTTGGCCTCGAAGGCCCTGGCCACCGGCTCGGCGACGCTGAGGTCCATCGCCGTGTAGTAGTTTACCTTGCCTTCCTTCCTGGCCGCCTCGATCAGCGCCGGGGTGATGGTCTCGGGCGGCGGCGCCGCCGAGACGACGCGGGCGCCGAACGGCAGGAGAGCGGTAGAGGCGAGAAGCGTTCTGCGGCGCATGGTCTAGACCTTGAAGAGTTGGGTGTAGCGCGTCTTGATCGCGTCGGCCTGGTCGGCCACGGCGGCGGCGTCCTCGCGCAGGGTCTTGATGTCGGCGAGCTTGGGCCGGCCGGGCCGCTCCTTGACCAGCGGATGGGCCGAACGCAGCGCGCCGACATCGACGTTCATCTGCTGCGCCTCGGCCGTCATCGACCAGGCGGTGAACAGCCGCGCCGCATTAGGGTTGGCGGCGCGCGCCATGATGGCGGATGGGCCGGTGATCAGCGGCGTGCCCTCGACCGCGTAGACTTCGGCGATCGGCTCGCCGCGCGCCTTGAGCGTGGTGACGACATATTCCGTGCCGTCGGCCATCACGGCGCGTTCACCCAGCGCCAGCTTCTTCGGCGGATCGGCAGCCGACTGGACCTGCATGACCTTCTGCTTGGCGAGCTTCTCGAAATACTCCCAGCCGAGGTCGCGGCTGAGCTGCTGCGTCGCCGTCATGATGGTGCCGCTGTAGCCTGGATGCGCCTTGACGATCTTGCCGACCCACTTGGGATCGAGCAGGTCGATGAAGCCCTTGGGCGCGTCCTCCGGCTTCACCAGTTTGGTGTTGTAGGCGATCGGCGAGAGCGTGATTCGCCACGAGGCGTACATGCCGTCGGGATCCTTGTGCGCCGCCGGGAAATACCGCGCCACGTCCTCGGGCACGAAGGGCGCCAGCATGCCGCCGCGCTTCCAGACGATGAGGTGCGCGGCGTCGGAGCTGTTCACGACATCGCAATTGTAGATCTTGCTCTGATACTCCTGGCCGATGCGCTGGAAGATGCGCTCGGCGCCGGAGCGCTCGACCTTCATGGAGATGCCGGGATAGGCCGCCTCGAAGGCCTTGGCGATCTTCTCGGCGACCGGCAGGTCGACCGAGGTGTACCAGGCGAGCTTGCCTTCCTTCTTGGCCGCCTCGATCAGGGCCGGCGTGATCTTCTGCGCCTCGGGCGGCGCCGCCTGCACCGGCGTCACGAACGCTGCACCGGTTGCCGCAGCCGAGGCCGCGAGTACGTGTCGTCGCGTGAGTCTCCTGGGCGTCGACTTCCTGGTCATGCGCTAGTCCTCCGCCAATGCCCGGCATTGCTCCGCCGGCAGATGCAGCCAAACCGCCTGCCCCGGCGCGATGTTCTGGCCGGGCGGCGCCGTCACGCGCAGTTCGGTCTTGTCGTCGAGCTGGACGGTATAGTCGCGCGCCGAGCCGAGGAAGACCTGCCGCGCCACGATGGCGCGAATGTGATTCTCCGCATCCGATCGCGGCGCTTCGAGGGCGATGCCAACCTCGTGCTGGCGTATCGACACGGCCACCGGCTTGCCGGACTGCAGGGCGCGGCCCGTGGTCCGCATGGGGGCACCGCCGATCGACAGGCGGGTCGCGTCGAGCGCCGTGCCGCGCAGGATGTTCGAGCCGCCGATGAAGCGGGCGACGAACTCGGAGCGCGGCCGGCTGTAGATATCCTCGGGCGTGCCGAGCTGCTCGACCCGCCCGTGGTTCATCACCGCGATCAGGTCGGCCGTGGTCATGGCCTCGGACTGATCGTGGGTCACGTAGATCGTGGTGTAGCGGTAGCGGTCGTGCAGGCGGCGGATCTCGAAGCGCATCTCCTCGCGCAGATTGGCGTCGAGGTTGCTGAGCGGCTCGTCGAGCAGGAGCGTCTCGGGCTCGACCACCAGCGCGCGGGCCAGCGACACGCGCTGCTGCTGGCCGCCCGACAGCTCGCCGGGATAGCGCCCGGCCAG
>JAUXST010000769.1 GCA_030679805.1 Reyranella sp.
TGATCGATCTCGCGCACGAACTTGATGCGCCCGTCGGCCCGCGCAAGATGCCAGAACGTCCGCAGGAACGTCTCGAAACGCTGGCGCAGCTCGCCGCCCTGGAACAGGTCGGAGACATAGTCGCCTTCCGACTCCTCGACATTGAAGCAGACGTGGTCGATGCCTTCGGAGATGTAGAACGCCAGCATCTCCTCGGGTATCTCCAGGCTGGCGCGCGACAGTACCGACAGGGTGTGGAACGGTATGTCCGCGTCGCGCAGGCGATGGATGCCGGCGATGGTCTTGTCGAACGTGCCCGCGCCGCTTCTCGTCTTGCGATGGGCATCGTGCAGCTCGCGCGGACCGTCGATGCTGACGCCGATGCCGACGTTCCATTCCTTGAACAGGTCGCACCACGCGTCGTCGATCAGCATGCCGTTGGTCTGGAACGAATGCTTCACCACGATCGGCCAGGGCCCATCCTTGGGACGCAGACGCTCGATGGTGGCGAACGCCTCACGATAGAAGGCGACGGGCACGGCCAGTGGCTCGCCGGCATGCCACAGCACGGTGATCTCGGGATTGGTCCAGCCCGACTGGAACAGCTCGGTGAAGAGCCTGGTCACCGTCGACTGGGCGATGACGTGCTTGTTGCTGCGATCCGGGAGATAGCAGTAGGAGCAGTTGATATTACAGAACGGCGTCGGCTGGATGATCACCATCTCGACTTCAGGTCGGTCGACTGGCGCTGCCAAGGGAGCAAAGCTCTGCACGTCTTTACCGGCTTACCAGTTGTGCCAGCCGTTGCCCCAACCACCGTTGTGCCAACCGCCGTTACCCCAGCCGCCATTGTGCCAGCCACCGTTGCCCCAACCGCCGTTGTGCCAGCCGCCACCCCAGCCCCAGCCGCGGTGCCAGCCGTTGCCCCACCACGCGAGCTGCGTTTCCGGCTCGGCGCCGGGCGTCTCGGTACCTTCGCCCATCGGCTTCACTACCACTGACACGGAATTCCGGATGGCTTGTAGGCGCAGAGACACCGACCCCGGATCATTCGTTCCGGCGCGGTCGCCGGACGAGGTCGCCGCCATGCTGTCGGCGGAGGCAAGGCCGATGGAAAGTCCGAGGATTCCGGTCGGCAGCAACGCCGACAGAGCGCGCAATGATCGGCGATCCTGGGTCATTTCATCTCCGGTCGAATTCTGGTCGGCGACGCGCGGCGGCGGGGTCTCCGCCATCACGATAGTCGGACTTGGCGGCGGCTGACAAACGAAAACTGGCTGCCGCGCCCCTTCAGCTTCCCCTGCTCTGCAGGGGAGCGGTCCGCGGCAGCACGCTCACCTCGACCCACATGCCGCGAAACGAATCCGTCATGCCGACGAAGCTTCCAGTCACCGGCGTCGCCTGGCCGATGTCGCGCGCGACCGCTACGGGAATCAGGTTGTGGCCGCCGACGCTGCGGTTGGTCGGATCGAAGGTGATCCAGCCGGCGCCCGGCACGTAGACTTCGGCCCAGGCATGGGTCGACCCTGCATCGTCCGATCCCACGAAATCGCGGTCGGGATTGTAAAGATAGCCGGAGATGATCCGCGCGCCGAAGCCCAGCGTCCGCACGGCCTCGACGAACAGGACGGCGAAATCTCGGCACGAGCCCCAGCCGCGATCGAGCGTCTCGAGCGGCGCCTGCGTGCCCTCGACCTCGCGGCTCTGGTAGCGGATTCGCTCGGCCACGCCGACGCTCATGTCTTTCAGCAGCGACAGGGTGTCGGTGGGATTGCTGCGCACGAAGGCGACCGCCCACGTCTTCAGGCGGCCATCAGGATCGTCATACTGCGGCAGCGCGAGCGCGCCGAGATCGGTCCACTCGTCGTCGGAATAGCGGAAGGGATAGTGGATCGCCGAACCGGCAATATCGAACACCGGCCACGGGTCGCCACCGAGTTGCAGATGGGCTGCGCTGTCGATCACCAGCCGGTCTGTCATGGCCGCGAAACTCGCCGTCGCGATGGCATTGCCGAAGACATCGTAGGCCCAGCTCACGGTGGCCGCCGGCGTCACCGCGACGTCGCTCGATATCAGCCGCAGATCGCGGCTCTCGCGCGGCCGCAGCATCAGCCGGTGCGGCCCCAGGCTGACGGGCTGGTGGTAGAGGTATGTCGTTCTGTGGCGAATGGTGAGCGCGATCATCGGCCCCTCCAGGGCATCCTTGTATTGGCTGCAGCACCGGACCATGTGCATCAGGCCGGCCGCGACGACCGGGGAGCAGATCATGCCCATCCGAACGACCGAGACGACGGTCACTTTCCGTCGCCCCTTCACCCTGGCCGCCCTCGACGATCTCCAGCCGGCGGGAACCTACCGCCTCACGATCGACGAGGAGGAAATTGCCGGCCTGTCGTTCGCTGCCTTCCAGCGCACGTCGACAATCCTACATCTTCCGGCGGTCTCGGTCTCCGCACGCCTGAGCGAGGCCGTGCCGGTGGACGCCGCCGAACTCGCGTCGGCACTCGAGGCCGACGGTCGGATCTGAATCATCGGATCTCAATCAGGGGCCCAGACATGCAAAGGCCCCGCACTGCGAGGCGCGGGGCCACCGGATGTCGCGCCTGAGCGCGCCATCCGTCGGGCTAAATCGCACTGTCTTCTCCAGCGTCCGCTCGCCGGTACATCCATGGTCGGGCGGAGCGAAGAAGCAACGGCGCGATCAGCCGCTTTTTGTTAGCTGACCGAAATCAGCTGGGCAAAATCAGCCGACGGCCTTGAGGTTGTCGGCCGACATCTTGCCGCTGCGGCGGTCGGCGACGAGTTCGTACTCGACCTTCTGGCCTTCGTTGAGGCTGCCGAGTCCGGCGCGCTCGACGGCGCTGATGTGCACGAAGGCATCGCTGCCGCCGTTATCGGGCTGGATGAAACCAAAGCCCTTTTGAATATTGAACCACTTCACGGTTCCCGTAGCCATGGGAGAACCCTTTCACAAACGTAGATATGCTTACCCGCAAATATGCGCGGGCCGTCGAAGTCGCATTTATTTCGGGATTGAGTTGGGTGGCGTAGCGCCGACCTGAGGTCGGGGCATGGCCAAATCATCTTTCCGTGTATCGACGCTACGCATATGGGCGCTTGGACCGGGCTTTGCAAGGACGATCGCCGTCCGCCCAATGCAATAATATGGGCCGGAGATGGGCCCGCTGGCCTTGCGCCGGGCCGTCCCCGCCCTCATTTGCTCAGTAATATCGACATTGTGAGGTCCTCACGACCCGGAAGGCCCAGATGGGCAGCGGACGGGACTCTTCTTCTTCTGATGCGGCGCTTCGGCGAGCGGCGGCGGCCTTTGCCCGGCCCACGGCCTGGCGCAGCGCCGTCCAGCTTCTGACCTCGTTCGGGCCATTTTTCGTCGGTTGCGCGGCAATGTATGCGGTCTTTCCGCTCTCCCCGCTCCTGACCCTGGGCCTCAGCCTGCCCACCGGGGCCCTGCTGGTGCGGATTTTCATCGTCCAGCACGACTGCGGTCACGGTTCCTTCTTCGCCTCGCCTGCCGCCAATGCAGCGACCGGCCGGCTGTGCAGCCTGATCACCTTCACGCCTTACGCCAACTGGGCCCGCCAGCACGCGGCCCATCATGCCAACTGGAACAACCTCGACCGCCAGAGCGCCGGCAGCGACATCTATTCGGCCTGCCTGACGGTGCGCGAATACCTGGCGCTGACGCCAGGACGCCGCTTCCTCTACCGCCTGCCGCGCCATCCGCTGATCGCCAATATCCTGCTGCCGCCGCTCGTCTTCATGCTGCTCTACCGCGTGCCCTTCGACACGCCGCGCGACTGGGCGCGCGAGCGCCGGTCCGTCTATCTCACCAATGCCGCCCTCACTGTCCTGTTCGGTGCACTCGTGGCCCTGCTCGGCTGGCGCGAGGTGCTGCTGGTCCATCTTCCGATCATGGTCGTGGCCTCTATCCTGGGAGTCTGGCTTTTTTCGTTGCAACACCGCTTCGAGACCTCGCGCTGGCTCAATCACGGCGACTGGAGCTTCGTCGAGGCGGCGCTCGAGGGCTCGTCGTACTTCCGTCTGCCTCGGGCGTTGCACTGGCTCACCGGCAACATCGGCTTCCACCATGTCCATCACCTGAATCCCAGGGTGCCCAACTACCGGCTGCGCGCCTGCCACGAAGCAGTCCAGGCGCTGCACCCCGTGCGGGCACTCACTTTCCGGGGCGGCCTTCGCGCGCCTCGCCTCACTTTGTGGGACGATGACCGCGGCCGGCTCGTGCGCTTCGCCGACGTGGCTACCCAATGGGGGGCTGCCTGATTAAGGCAGCGTGTTCAATTGGACGCGCCTGCGGCAGAGGTGTACGGCTAAAACACCATCGCCCACCAAGCCAGCGGCTTGCGATGGTCGAGAGATGCGAGCGCTCCCGCCTTAGATGCGACGTGCACCGGCGAAAGACGGGCTCGTATCGCCCACCTTGTTTCCCGATCCTCCTGATCGTCCCGATCCTGCTGAACGACGGCGACGCGCTCCCGCGAACGCCGACCTAGAGGCCACTCGACGGCCCCGAAAGGACTTCTCATGAAGCTACCTGAAAACACCAATGCTTACGTATGGGGTGCCGCGATCGGCGCCATTGCGGTCGCCATCGTCGGCTTCAGCTGGGGCGGCTGGGTGACCGGCGGCACATCGATGAAGAACGTCGCCGCCGCCGCCAGCGACGCCAAGGTCGCAGCCCTTGCGCCGATCTGCGCCGAGCGCTTCCGCGCCCAGGGCGATTCGGCGGTCAAGATCGCCGAACTCGCCAAGTCGAGTTCCTGGGATCGCGGCAACGTCGTCGAGAAGAGCGGCTTCGCCACCATGCCGGGCAGCAAGACGTCCGATTCGGACGTCGCGCGCGCCTGCGCCGAGATCCTGGCGAACCCGCCGACTCCGAAGACCTGAGCTTTACGTCTCGCCCCTCCTCCGTGCCATAAAGTCGACGCTCTAAGATTGGCACGGGGCGAGGGAACGAGGCATGAGCCACACCTTGTGCTGGCACCGGAGGAGACGTTCGCGCTCCAGGCGGCCCTCAAAGCAGAAAGATCAGCGGCTGACCGACGTCGCTGCTTTCTCCGCGGCCGTCTCGCGGTCGCGTTCAGCCACGGCCTGCGTCACCTGCTTGCGTAGCCGGTCGAGGTCGGGGCCGCGCAGCACGCCGCGCTTGGTTTCCGGATGGTTGATCGGGTTGACCGGCTTGCCGTCGCTCAACAGTTCGAAATGCAGATGCGCGCCGGTCGAGCGGCCGGTGCTGCCGACGAAGCCGATGAGGTCGCCGCGCGACACCACCGTGCCCGTCTCGATGCCCGGCGCGAAGCCCGCGAGATGGCCGTACACCGTGGCTATCTTGCCGGCATGGTCGATGCGGATCCAGTTGCCGTAGCGGCCGTTGGGCCCGGCGCCGACCACGATGCCGTCGGCGGCGGCATGGACCGGCGTGCCGGCCGGCGCCACCAAATCGACGCCCTCGTGCATGAACAGCGAGCGTGGCGAGCGCGCGCTCTGCTGCCAGTTGCCGTAGGACGCCGTTCCCGGCGGGCGGCCGTAGGTCGTCGACGTCGGCGGCCTGGCTTTGCCGGCGTTGGACGACAGTCCCGCCGTTGCCCAGAACGGCGTCTCGCCGGTGATGGTGCCCGGCTTCAACCCGGGCGGTAACGTCGGCTGCGCGCGCAGCGGCCCGCCCATCGCCCCCGACTTGCCGGCGGTCGGTGGTGGCGGCGGCTGGTCGAATGGATCGGCGCGCAGGCCGAATCCCGACGAGATCGACACGACTTCGAGCGGCAGATTGATCGACGGCGGCGTCGCCGCCTGCCCATTGGCCAGCCAGAAGCGCTCGACCTTGTCGCGCGTGCGGAAGCGATGGATGGCGACGGTGCCCTTGGCCGTCTTGAGTTCGGCCCACAGCACGCGGCCAGTCCCGATCGGCGCGCCCGAAGAGGTGAAGGCCTGCTCATAGCGGACATGGAAATGGTCACCATCGCGGACGTCGCGTCCGAGATCGATCGAGGTGGCGAAGGCCCGCAGCGCCTCCAGCATCGCCGACGCCGGCACGCCCGCCGCCGCGGTCGAGGCCTCGAGCGAGCCTGCAACGCGGCCGCCAACGGCAATCTGGCGCGTGAACGGCAGAACAGCTTGCAGCCACGCAGCCTCGTCGTCGCCCAGCAGCCGCTCTTCCGCGGCACGGGCGCCAGCGATACGCGTGTCGTCGGCGATGGCCGCAGCCGCCGGGCCGAGCAACACCCCGGCCAGCGCCACGACAAGCGATGGTCTGTTCATGGTTGAGAGTTTACCGCAGGTGCGAGGGCCGCCGCCATGCCTGTATCTGCCTTGAAAAAGACCCGATTGGACAAGGTTTTCTGGGAGCGTCGCCCCTACTTCGCAGGCTTCCACATCTTCACCCGCCGTTCGGCCTCGCCGATTTGCGCAGGAGTCATGCGTTTGGCGAGCGTCGCCTTGTCCTTGATCGCCTGGTCGAGGCGATCCTGATTCTTCGCCGTGTAGCGCGTAATCGCCAGCGTCAGCCACTTGTAGGCCTCGACGTCGTCGCGCGGCGGTATGCCCTCGCCGAACGCCAACATGAAACCGATGTCGTTCTGTGCCCGGGCGTAGCCCTTGTTGGCGGCGAGCAGGTAGAGCCGCGCCGCCTCCTTGTGGTCGCGCCGCACACCGTCGCCGCTCCAGTACATCGCGCCCAGCAGCGTCTCGGCCTCGGGATCGCCCTTGTTCGCCCAGACTTTCCAGATCCGCACCGCCGTCGCCATGTCCTTGCGCTCGTAGGCGCCGGCGGCGACGCGCATGTCGGCCTCGAGGGTTTGCGCCGAAACGGAGCCGAGAGCGGCACCGAAGAAGAGCGTCGCGGCGATCGCCAGCAGCTTGAAAATGTTCATCGCACCATCCTATTGCCCGCCACCTCATTTTCAATCACGGTCTCGGCAATGAACATGGAAGCCGCCGCAATTCACCTGCCGCCGATGGCACGTTTCGCCATCGTCATGTTCCTGCTCCTGGCCACGCCCTATGCCGCGCGCCGCCTGCACATTCCCGCTGTCGTCGGCTACATCCTGGTCGGCATCGTTGTCGGGCCGCATGTGCTGAGCGTGCTGCCGGGCAATTCCAAGGTCGGCGAGTTCTTCGCCGAGCTGGGCAAGCTCCTGCTGATGTTCTTCGTCGGCCTCGAAATCGACATGCAGCAGTTCCGCGAGAACAGCCGGAAGTCACTGATGTTCGGTCTCGCCACCTTCACCCTGCCGATGGTGGCGGGCACGGCCATAGGCCTGATCTTCGGCTATTCGCCGCTGTCGGCGATCCTGATCGGCTCGCTGCTGGCCTCGCACACGCTGATTGCCTACCCCATCGTGCTGAAGGCGGGCCTCGCCCGCACCCTGCCGGTGACCGTGACGGTGGGCGCCACCATCCTGACCGACATGCTATCGCTGCTGGTGCTGGCGGTCTGCGTCACCACGCACAAGTCCGGCTTCAGCACGGAATCGCTGGCGATCCAGCTGGCCGAACTCGGCCTCTTCATCTTCCTCATGGTCTTCGTGCTGGGCCGCACCGGCCGCTGGCTGTTCAAGCGGCTGGGCCAGACCGACGAGGCCTCCTTCGCCCTCATGCTGGGCATCGTGGGCGTGGGCGCGGCGCTGGCTGAAACACTGCATCTCGAAGGCATCCTCGGCGCCTTCCTGGCCGGCATCGCCGTCAACGAAGCCGTGCGCGACACCTCGGCCAAGGAAAAGATCGAGTTCCTGGGCAACGTCTTCTTCATCCCCTGCTTCTTCATCGTCACCGGCTTCCTGGTCGATGTCAGGATCTTCGCCTCGACGCTGTCGAGCCAGGCGGCCCTGGTGGCCTCGATCGTGTTCGGCCTGCTCGCCTCCAAGTGGCTCGCGGCGCAGGCCGTCGGCCGCGCCTGGAAATACCCAGCCGCGACGCGCGGCCTGATGGCCTCGCTCACCTTTCCCCAGGTCGCGGCGACCCTGGCCACGGCAATCGTGGGCTACCAGGCCGTGAATACGGCAGGCGTCCGGCTGCTCGACGAGCGCATGCTGAACGCGGTGCTGGTGCTGGTGGTCGTCACCTCGGTGGTGGGGCCCGTCCTCACCGAGCGCTACGCGCGCCGAGTGGCGGACAAGACCGAAGCGCCCGCGCCAGCTGGCCTCAGGCCTGCGGCCCCTCCGGACCGTCAGGGCGCGACAGGATAAAGGTCGCGACGCAGGCAAGCACGATCGCCTGCACGACAAGCGCCCAGCCGGGCACCGCGAGCAGCCAGCTCAAACTCAGCGCCAGCCCCATGAAGACGAGCGCCGCCCGTTTGGCGCCGCGGCCGATGGCGCGATGCTGCTGCCAGTTTCCGATCAGCGAGCCAAACTGGGGATGGGTCATCAGCCATGCATGAAGGCGCGGCGAGGACTTGGCGAAGGCGAAAGCCCCGAGCAGCAGGAAAGGCGTCGTCGGCACCAGTGGCAGCACGGCGCCCGCGATGCCGCAGCCGGTGGCGCCGAGGCCGAGCAGCAGCCAGAGGAAGCGCGGCGCCATCAGCGGCGCGGCAGCGACGGCCAGGCGCAGTCCGCCAGTGTCGTCCGCTCCAGCTCCTTCAAGAAGGCGTCGCGCGCCGCCGCCAGGTGCTTCTTGAGGCGGCAAGTCGGCGTGAGCACGCAGGCGCCGCCGTCGTCGCGGAAGCATTCGACCAGCGGCTGGCCGCGCTCCAGCGTGCGCACCACCTCGCCCAGCGTGATGGAGCGCGACGGCCGGGCGAGGCGAAAGCCGCCGCCGGCGCCGCGCTGCGTCTTCACGAAGCCCGCGTCGGCCAGCTCGCGCACCACCATGGTCAAGTGATGGCGAGAGATGGCGAACTCGGTCGCGATCTCGTCGGTGGTGAAGGAACGGTCCGGCTCGCCGGCCAGCCGCATCAGGGCGCGCAGCCCGAAATCGGTGAACGCCGTGAGGCGCATTGTCGCTCCGCTCAATTCGGTATTGGCAATGCACATTATCCGTTCCTAAATAGGTATTGTAAATGCCTATTTAGGAATCACGATGACTGTCGAGTCCCTGCACAGCGCCGAACGGCGGGCACAGATCACCGCCGACATCGTGGCCCGCACCGGCATCGACACCGCGATGATCCAGCGCCTGGTCACGGCCTTCTATGCCCGCGCGCGCGAGGACGCCTTGCTGGGTCCGGTGTTCGGCGCGCACATCATCGATTGGGACGCTCACCTCGCGCGCATGTGCAGCTTCTGGGCTTCGGTTGCGCTGATGTCGGGCAGCTATCACGGCAATCCGATGAGCCGCCATCTCGGGCTGCCGGTTGACGCGCTGCATTTCGACCGCTGGCTGGCGCTGTTCGAGGAGACCGCGACCGCGGTCTGCCCGCCCGCCGCCACCGACCATTTCATCGAACGCGCCCGGCGCATCGCCCAGAGCCTCGAACTCGGCATCGCCAGCGTGCGCGGCGTCAGGCTCGGTCGCGGTCAGCGCTTTCGAGCCGAGGATCTCGCGCCCCCTCCTTCAGGAGATCAGCCATGACCATGTCCATTTCCGCGCCCTTCAACCGCCGCCAGTCGGTCGGCGAGATCGCAGCCGCCCTGCCCGGCGCCACCGCGGTGTTCCGCCGCTTCGGACTGGATTTCTGCTGCAAGGGCGACGTGCCGCTGGAAGACTCCGCGCGCCTGCGCGGCGTCCCCCTGGGCGACGTCGAGCAGGCGCTGGCGTCGCTCGACACGCACGCGACCGCCGAGGCGCCAGGCGAAACTGCGCCGCTGATCGCCCACATCCTCGCCCGCTATCATGAGGTCCATCGCCGCGAACTGCCCGAGCTGGTGGCGCTGGCGCGCCGGGTCGAGGCGGTGCACGCCAGGCACCCCGACGTGCCGCGCGGCCTGGCCGATCTGCTGGAGCGGCTGCGGCAGGAACTCGAGTCGCACATGCGCAAGGAGGAACTTATCCTTTTCCCGGCGATGGCGCAGGCCGAGGCCACCTACGGCGGCGGGTTGGAAGCGCCGATCTCCTGCATGCGCCACGAGCACGACGACCACGGCGCCAACCTGCGCGAACTCGAGGCGCTTACCCGCGACTTCACCCTGCCGGCCGGTGCCTGCCGGACCTGGCACGCACTCTATGCCGGCGGCGCCAAGCTGGTCGACGACGTGATGGAGCACATCCATCTCGAGAACAACCTGCTGTTCCCGCGCTTCGCCCCTTCGCCGCGCATCCAAGTCGCCCGCCGCCGCTTCGGGTGAGAGGGCGCAGGAACCAGAACAATCTCATGCCGAGGAGGGCGCTCCTCAGCATGAGTTTTTTGATAACCGCAGGGCGCAGCGACGTCTCGCGCCTCAGTTGCTGTTCACGATGCGCTTGACGACGAAGTACCGACCCTCGCGTTCGACCTCGAAGCGCACCTTGTCGCCGGGCGCGAGGCTGGTCAGAAACGCGGCGTCCTGGACGGTAAAATTCCTGGTGCCGCCCTCCAGCAGGAGTTGCGGGATCGGTGGATATTCGATGGTGATCTTGCCGGCGGCGCGGTCGACGGCGACCACGCGACCCGGCGCAAACGGTCCGCTCGCCGGGACCTGCACCGAGGCCGTGGTTTCATCCTCGTAATAGGGCGAGGAGTCGTACATCGTTTCCGCCGCCGCGGCCGACATGGCCATACCGATCGCCGCAGCCAGCGTGAATATTCCGAGCATCTTTTTATGGGGCATTGTCATCTCTCCGTAATCCCATCTGGGCACTCCCGGATCGATTGCCAGGGGTTTCGCGGAATTGACCGCTGCACTCTGCCTCACATCTTTGAGAGCAAGCGATGAGGATCAGGGATCGAAGGATCGTCCGGCGGCGAACTCGAGGACCGCGCCGACGCACCGGGCGACGATGAAGACGGCGCGTCAGTGACGCTCACGGCCTTCCCGCAGAAGGAAGACGTGGCGATCGCCGAGCGGGCGAAGAGCGGGTTGTTGAAGGCGAAGTGAACCACTCCGCGCGAGCGTCACCGCTTCGGGACAAGCTCGTATCGTCAAGCCACTTTCGAATTGAATATCTCGAGATCACGCGCCTTCGCGTTCCCTGAAATTTCGAGTGAAGCACCACCGGGCGACTTGAAGTCGAGGTCAACCGCTCCATCGGGGGCTACTGTTGTAACGAACAGGGGTCCGTTGACGTTATGTCCTGTAAAGATCGTCCCGACGAGCTCGAACTTGTAGCGATCATGATGGTCCGGGCATCCGCTCGCCGACCTGGCGGGGAGCAGCAGGTTGTTCGCTTCCCAGGTTGTCGCTTCGGCGACTCCAGCAACGCCGACCGTGGCAACCAGGGACAGCAGCCACGCTATTTTCATTGAGCGTCTCCTCAGATTATGTGCAGTGGCAAAGCCGCGTCGGGAGTATGCGCAATGAAAAAGCACGTCCAACGTGCCACTGCCCAAAAGGGCGATCAGCCTGCGGCCCCCGCACAGGTCAATTCTGGAAGCGGGTCAAGGACATGAGAGCAATTATCCCGGGTACCAGGCCAACGGCCACGCCCGCCACCGTCCAGATGATCCGCCGCAATTGCCGTCGCGCGAGGACACCTGACTTCATGCTCGAGTCGCCAAGGACTTCCGCGCCAATGTTGCGGAGATAGAGCGATTTCGTGGCGTGCCACCAGCCGAACCCTCCCCCGGCAACGCCATTGCAGATGTCTCCATGGCACTCGTGAGGCGTTGCGCAAACGGCAGGTCAACGAAATACAGCGACGCTGAACACAAGGCCTCGTATCGCATACATAGCTTACTGGACGCTTCCGTCGGCGAGTCACGCCGCGCAGGCGGCCCGGACGCACCCGCGCAGCCAGCGATGCGCCGGATCGGCATCCAGCCGTGGATGCCAGAGCAGCGACACCGTGATCTTCGGCAGGGCGACCGGCAGGGCAAAACTGTGCATGCCGGCGCGCAGGTTTCCGCTGTGCCGTTCGGGAATGCTGGCGATCAGGTCGGAGCCCCGGGCCAGGATTAGCGCGGTCGAAAAGCCACCGACAATGGTCGCGACACAGCGTTCCAGCCCCAACGGTTTCAGGGCCTCGTCGATCGGCCCCCGGTCGAGACCCCGCCGCGAAACGACGATGTGCCGGCCGGCCGCATACCGGGCGGGTGTCATCCTGCCCTTGCCGAGCGGATGCCCCTTTCGCACGACGCCCACGAAGCGGTCCTGGAACAAGGCCTGCGCCCGCAGCTCCGGCGCCGTCGTCTCGCCCACGACACCGGTTTCCAGATCGACGATGCCGTCACGCAGGGACGCACTGTCCCTGTCCGGCTTCTGCACGAAGCAGAGCCGCACGCCGGGCGCTTCCTTGGCCACGCGGGCAATGAGGGCCGGTCCGAAGTTCTCGGCGAAGCCTTCGCTGGTGCGCAGCGTAAAAGTTCGGACGAGTTGTGTGAGATCGAGCTTCTCGGTCGGGTGCAGGACCGCTTCGCCGTCTCGCACCAATGTGCCCACCCGTTCGCGCAGCTCGAGCGCGCGCGGCGTGGGCACGAGGCCGCGTCCGGCCCTGACCAGCAGCGGATCGCCCATCGTCGCACGCAATCGCGCCAGTGCCCGGCTCATCGCCGAGGGGCTCAGCCGCAAGCGCCGGGCGGCGCGCGCGACGCTGCCTTCAGCAAGCAGCACATCCAGGGCAACGAGCAGGTTGAGGTCGGGCTTCGCCATGCCTATCTCTAGCACCGGCTGCCTGGAATATGGCGCCAGACGCATGAATAAAGTGCAAATCGTGCACGTTCCGCCATACCTGAAAAGGACTTAGCTATCTGGAGATCACAACACAGGGAAGCAGGTCATGGATGAAAGCTTCTGGCATCGAAAATGGGAACGGAACGAAATCGCCTTCCACGAACGCGAAGCCAACCCCTGGCTGGCGATCTATTTCAGGAATCTTTCCTTGGCCGAAGGCAGCTGCGTGTTCCTGCCGCTGTGCGGCAAGACGCTCGACATTCACTGGCTGCTGTCGCAGGGCTATCGCGTCGCCGGCGCCGAGTTGAGCAGGATCGCCGTCGAGCAGTTGTTCGCGGACCTCGGCGTCGCCCCCACCATAGCGGCCCTCGGCCAGCTCAGCCGCTACAGTGCCAACAACATCGACATCTTCGTCGGCGACATCTTCAACCTGTCCAGCGGCATGCTGGGCGACGTCGACGCGATCTATGATAGGGCGGCCTTGGTGGCTCTTCCCACACCCCTGCGGGAGCGATACGCGGCGCACCTGATCGAGATCACCGATCAGGCGCCGCAACTGCTGATCAGCTACGACTACGACCAGCGACTGATCGATGGGCCGCCGTTTGCCGTCAACGACGAGGAAGTCGGCCGGCACTACCGGGAAAGCTACGATCTGAAGCGGCTCGCGAGCGCCGACATCAAGGGCGGCTTGAAGGGGAAATGCGCGGCCGCGGAGCATGTCTGGCTGCTGAAAAGAAAGCATGCGTGAACGGGAAAAGTTCTGTTCAGGGAGCGCTCGGCGCCCGCATTGTGCTAGCGTCTGCACGACACCGGGAGTTCATCCGGGAAACATCGGCCTGATGACATGAGCTACAGCAAGGCGCAGTTCATCGCCTATCGAATCTACACCGGCCAGGGGCACGGTCCCGATCGCTCGTCGGGCTCGGCAACGAAGCGGATGACTTGCGCCAGCGTGTCAAGCTGATGGCCGAAGCGGTCAATGCCGCAGGCGCCTGTGCCCAGGTCGACCGGTGCCCAGATCGACCGGCGCCCGGACGTGCTGAAGGTCTTCATCGCACCGGAATTCTACTTCCGCGGCATCCAGGGCGCCTACACGGACCTGAAATACGTCAACGGCCAGGGTGCGGGCCGCGATCCCAATTCGATCGTCGGCGGCTTGGCGAAGGCGGTGCAGGACGCACGCTGGAAGGACTGGCTGTTCGTGTTCGGCACGTCGATGGTCGTGGCGGGGCCATTCTTCCCGCAGGACCACATCGATCCGAACACCGGCGAGCCCCCTACGCCAACCTCATAAACAAGACGACCGCCTTGCAGAACATCGCACTGGTGCAGAAGGGCAGCTACGCCGACGAGGATGAACGGACGTCAAAGGCCGTCACCGTCATCAAGGAGTATTTGAGCGGCGCCGACCTGAAGAGTGGCTAGGGTGTCGTGATCAGAGACGCGGACTATTTCCCGCGCCGGCCGCCCTGCTATGCGTCGGAAGTGAACACGCCGGGCCAAGGCGGAGGTGGCGGAAGCAACGGCGGCGCGTCGACCAAACTGACGACCAGCCCTCCCCAGGAAAAGGAAATGGATGGGTACCACAGCCAGCTCTATTCAGTCGTGAGCGACGATCATCCATCGACGCTGTCCCAGATGATGCAGATACGGGTTATGACCACGGTCGGGGCCAATGCCGACCTCGCCGAGGTCCAGAGGGTGTTCTGGCTGCCGCCCGACAACAACGCGAGGAACTCGAGCCTGTGGACGCCCGATCTGGCGATCTACAACGTCGCGGATATTCCCGCGCCGGTCGTCACGCGAATGCCGTCGTGAGATCGCCTTGGTGAAACGCCCGACTTTGGCCGCCTTGGTCGTCGCTCTGATTCTGGGAGCCAGCATCGCCGGGCCCGCGGTGTCTGGCGCGATGGCCCAGACGGCAGATGATATGGCGCGCTATCGCTCGGAATTCTTCGGCAAGCTGCGCGAGGCGCTGGCCGGTCAACGCGACGTGCAGGTCATGGGCGACCACTTCGTCATCCAGTCCGGGCTTCTCTTTCAATCGGGCGCGGCGGTCCTCCAGCCAGCCGGCGAGAAGCTGCTCGCAACCATCGCCCAACGGCTGATCGCGTTTTCTCCGCAAATGCCCAAGGACGCGAATTGGGTTCTCCAGGTTGACGGTCACACCGACAGCACGCCGATCAACAACTCGCTCTACCCGTCCAACTGGGAACTCTCGACCGCCCGGGCGATCGCCGTGGTGAAGTTCCTGAACAGCGCGGGCGTCCCCAACGAGCGCCTGGTCGCCGCCGGCTACAGCCAGTACCAGCCGCTGTCGACCATCGATCGCGCCCGCAACCGGCGCATCGAACTCAAGCTCGTCAATCGCTAGAGAAGGCCGAGTTCGCGGGCCTTGATCTGCAGGGCGAGCACCTTGGAGAAGATGCGGCATTGCGCGAGGCCGCCGGCGAGGAACCACAGGCCGGGCTGGCCGGTGGGGCGCCACATGCCCGCGAGCTCGCCTTCCGCGTCGAAACCCCAGACCGGACCGATGCGATCCGTGGTCGCGTCGCCCAGCACTGGGCGGACAGCTTCCTTCTGGCCCTCGTAGCCGGTGGCCAGCACGATCAGGTCGGCCTCCTTCACCGTGCCGTCCTTCAGGCGGGCGCCCTCGGCGCAGAAGCGCTCGATATCGGCGAACTGGATCAGGCCGACGCGGCCATCGACGATCATCTGCGAGCAGCCGGCGTCGAAGTAGTAACCACCGCCGCGGTTCCCGTACATGATCTGCCAGCCCGTGCCGTCGGCGCCCGATGTCAGCTTGAAGCCTCGCTTCTTCAAACCCTCCAGCAGTTCTTTGTCGGCCTCCGCATTCATCTTTGTGATGTTCTGATGCGCACGCGCGTAGATCGGGTAAGGGAAGGAGGCCGCGATCAGGTCGCAGTCCTCGAAGGAGATGTCCTCGTCGTAGAGCGCGTAGGGCGCCTGCGCCTCCTTCAGACTGACGACGAGCGTCGGCCGGTTCTGGATGATCGTGACCTCGGTCGCGCCGGAGACGACCAGGTCCT
>JAUXST010000771.1 GCA_030679805.1 Reyranella sp.
TGGCGATTCCATTCTCCGCCGCGACCGTGAGCGCCAGGATGGCGCCGCCGGCCGGGCCCGATTCGACCAGGCTCACGGGATAGCGCCGCGCCGTGTCGACGGTGGTGATGCCGCCCGACGACATCATCAGCAGCAGCGGGCCGGCGATGCCCTCTTTCTCGAGGTCGCGCTCGAGCTGGCCGAGATAGCCCGCCATGCGCGGCAGCACATAGGCATTGGCAATGGTGGTCGAGGTCCGCTCGTACTCGCGGATCTCCGGACAGACCACGCAGGAGAGCGAGATCGCCACACCGGGGAGCACCACGGCGAGGATCTGGCCGGCGCGGCGCTCGTGCGCCTCATGGGTGAAACTGTGCAGGAAGCAGACGGCCACCGCCTCGATCTTGCGCTGACGCAGCTCGATCGCGACGGCGCGCACGGCCGATTCGTCGAGCGCCAGCAGCACGGCGCCGTCGGCTGCCACGCGCTCGGGCACGCCGAAGCGCAGATCGCGCGGCACCAGCGGGTCGGGCCGTTCCATGTAGATGTCGTACTGCTCGAAGCGATGCTCCCAGGCGATCT
This sequence comes from Reyranella sp., assembly GCA_030679805.1. Lineage (GTDB taxonomy): Bacteria > Pseudomonadota > Alphaproteobacteria > Reyranellales > Reyranellaceae > Reyranella. The sequence continues at coordinate 562 of JAUXST010000771.1, forward strand.
CGACGGAATCGCGAAAACCTTCCGTCGTGACCAGCGCCGTGCGTGCGCCCTTGCGCTCGATCAGCGCGTTGGTGGCGAGCGTCGTGCCGTGCACCACCAGGGTGACGTCGGAGGCCGCGACCTTGGCCTCGGCCAGGATGGTGCGCACGCCGTCCAGCACCGCGCGCTCGGGCGCGTCGGGCGTCGTCAGCAGCTTTATGGAATGGGCGCGGTCGGCTGTTTCCAGGACCACATCGGTGAACGTGCCGCCGATATCGACGGCCAAACGCGCAGACATCACTCGCCGCCCACCTTTATGTTGCCTTTGGCTATGACCTCGCCCCAGACGGCAGCGTAGAGGACATCGCTTGCGAGGGAAACGATTCCAGCTCTGCGCTGGGGGCGCGCCACTCCAGTGGCGCGGTCATGGCTCATGAGAAGACGCGCGACACAGGGCGGAGTTT
>JAUXST010000774.1 GCA_030679805.1 Reyranella sp.
TCGAGGCCGCCGATGTGGCTGCCCTTGCCGTAGGGACGCCGCCAGTTGGCTCCGAAAGTGAAGCTCCACCACTGGCTCCAGTCGCCGAGATCGACGGCGCGCGTGGGCGGTGTAAAGACGAGGCCACCAGCCTTCAGCATGCGCGGCAATGCGCCGGGGTAGTCCTTGGCGTCGGGCACGATCTCGGCCCAGGTGACATGGCCCGTTGCCTGGATGAAAGCGCGGAACTGGGCGTTGGTGACCGGTGTCGGGTCGATCCAGAAGCCGTCGACGGCGACCGTATGAGCCGGCGCCTCTTCTACGTAATGTTTGTCCGCCCCCATGCGGAATGTGCCGCCGGAAATCCGGATCATGTCCGCCGTCGAGGCGGCTATTTTTTCCAGCGCGTCCGTCATTTGGCCTCGGACGGATAGATGACGTTCTCATCATTCGACGGCATCAATGCCCGCGACGATGGTTCTGCGGTGCATGAGCGCCTCCCGACAGCCAACTCTACAGCACCAGGTCCCTGCTGCGCATCAATTGCGATTGAACAGCCAGATATGCATGGCCACAGTGCCGGCTATGACAACGACGCCGCCTGCCCGGCCGGACGAGGCCATCAAGCGACTGTTGCCGTGGCTGGTCGCGGTGGCGTTCTTCATGCAGTCACTCGACACCACGATCCTGAACACCGCAGTACCCGCCATTGCCCGCGCGATGGACGTGACGCCGCTCAGCGTGAAATCGGTGCTGGCGAGTTATACGCTGAGCCTCGCCGTCTTCATTCCCGTCAGCGGCTGGATGGCTGATCGGTTCGGTACCCGCACCGTCTTCGCCACGGCGATCGGACTGTTCACCCTGGGCTCGGTGCTCTGCGGCCTGGCAACGAACATCGACACGCTGGTCGCCTGCCGCGTCCTGCAGGGCGCCGGCGGCGCCATGATGACACCGGTCGGCCGCATGACCCTCGCCCGCACCTACGACAAGGCCGACCTGGTGAAGGCCATGAGCTTCGTTGCCATTCCGAGCCTGATCGGTCCCATGGTCGGGCCCGTCGCCGGCGGCCTCATCGTCACCTATCTGCATTGGAGCGTCGTGTTCTTCGTCAACATCCCGGTCGGCCTGCTCGGCCTCTACTTCGTCCGGCGACATCTGCCGGACTACCGCGAATCACAGACCCATCCGCTCGATGTCGCGGGGTTGGTGATGTTCGGCGGCGGCATCGCGTTGCTGTCCTACGTCTTGGAAGTCTTCGGCGAAAACACGCTGAACGGCCCACAGATGCTGGGCCTACTCGCCCTCGCCGCGCTGTTCCTCACGGGCTACGGCATTCGCGCGACGCGGACCGCCTTTCCACTCTTGGACCTCGGCCTGTTCCGGGTGCGGACCTTCCGGGCGGCGGTGTCCGGCGGCTTCTTCACGCGCCTCGGCCTCGGTGGCATCCCGTTCCTGTTCCCGCTGCTCTATCAGGTTGGCCTCGGTTTCTCGCCGGTCCAGTCGGGCCTGCTGGTGTTGCCGCAGGCGGTGGCCTCGATCGGCCTAAAAACCCTCATGCCGGCAATCCTGGCGCGGCTGGGCTACCGCAACGTGCTGATCGGCAACACGATCGTCGTCGGCCTCCTCATCGCGTCGTTCGCCACCGTCGGCGCCGACACGCCGGTCTGGCGCATCGTCGTCCAGGCCTTCATCCTCGGCTTCTTCACGTCGATGCAATACACCAGCATGAACACGCTGGTGTATGCCGATGTCTCGGGGCCTCAAACCAGCGGCGCCAGCACGATCGCCGCCACCGGCCAGCAACTGGCGATCAGCTTCGGCGTCGCCGGTGCCTCCCTGATTGCCGCGGTGTTCGTGCCGCCGGGTCTGCATTCCCATCCGGCGGCGTTGATCCACGGTGTGCAGCAGGCCTTCCTCGTCCTCGGCGCCATGACGATCGTGTCGTCGGTGGTCTTCATGGAGCTGAAGAAAGACGATGGCGCCGCCATCAGCCGGCACGACGGGGCGCCACATGAGGCCGAAAGCTAGTGGATCAAATCCAACAGAAGGTACCGTGTCCGGAAACGTGGAACTTCGGGAAGCGCTCATGTCCGGCTTTGTCGTCCTGAGCGAAGCGAAGGACCTCGCTGACCGGCCAAATACGGACCATTGATACCGAGTCCCTGGCTGGCGTGAGGTCCTTCGCTTCGCTACAGGGCGGGGGTGACCCCGCCCGAGACGACAGCATTCCCCTGGGACTCTTCTGTCGGAGTTCGACCATTAGCGGTCTGTCACGACACGAACCTGCCGTGTTTTTTCCTTGGGTTCGAAGTCGATCAGCGTCACCGACAGGAGTTCGTCCGGCTCGCCGCTGCAGCAATGG
>JAUXST010000778.1 GCA_030679805.1 Reyranella sp.
AGATCGACTGGTTCCTCCACGGCATGCGCACGATCTTCCCGGAAGCCTGGCGCGATTTCGCCGAGCACCTGCCGCCCGACGAGCGCGGCGATCTGCTGGGCAACTACTACCGCCGCCTGATCGACCGCAATCCCGACCTGCACCGTCCGGCGGCGCGCGCCTGGAGCCGCTACGAGGCGGCCTGCTCGACGCTCTATCCCACGGTGCGCGCGCCGTTCGAAACCGACCATGGCGGCTTCGCGCTCGCGCTCTCGCGCATCGAGGCCCACTACTTCGCCAACGGCACCTTCGTGCCGGAAGGCTGGCCCTGGACCGATCTCGGCCGCATCCGCCACCTGCCCGGCACGATCGTGCAGGGCCGCTACGACATCGTCTGCCCACCGGTAACCGCCGATGCGCTGGCCCGCGCCTGGCCCGAGGCGCGCTACGTCGTCGTGCCCGATGCCGGCCACAGCGCGCTGGAGCCCGGCATCAGGGCCGCCCTGGTCAACGCCACAGAGAGCCACCGGCTGTCGACCAGCGACACGGAACTTTTCGCGCCACGATTCCCGTGGGACGCCTGACGAGGACTATCGATCATGTCGTTCGAACTGCCGCCGGAGCAGACCGGCGCCGCCGCCTGGTACGGGCCCGAGATCGCCAAGCGCAGCGACTGGCAGATGCCTCTGAGTGCCGCCGAGGTGGCGGAAATCGAGGTGGCGACCCGTGCGCTGGTGGCGCGCGATGCCGACATCGCGGTGCTGAAGCCGCAGGATTTTCCGCTGCCGACGCTTGGCCCCAAGCTCAGGTCGAGGGTCGATGACGAGGTGCTGAACGGCCGTGGCTTCCTGCTGCTGCGCGGCCTGCCGGTCGAACGCTGGTCGATTCGCGAATCGGCGACGGCCTTCTTCGGCCTGGGCGCCCATCTCGGCAGCGCCCGCTCGCAGAACGGCAAGGGCCATGTGCTGGGCCACGTGCAGGATCTCGGCCTCGACGTGAACGACCCGAACGTCCGCATCTACCAGACCCACGAGCGCCAGACCTATCACACCGATTCCTGCGACATCGT
>JAUXST010000668.1 GCA_030679805.1 Reyranella sp.
GCCTTGTCGGGGTTGGCTTTGCACCAGGCCAGGAACTCCGGGATGTTCTTCACGCTGTCGGGCACGGCCGGGCCGACGCAGAAGCCGAAGTCGAAGACGCAGGCGAGCGTCACCGGCGTGACATCGGTGAACGCATCGTAGGCGAGCTTCTTGTAGATGTGCGGATAGATCATCAGCATCGAGGCCGGCGTTTGAAGGATGACGCTGCCGTCGGTCGGCGCGCCCTTCATCGCCTGCACGGCGATCTGGCCGCCGGCGCCCGGCTTGTTCTCGACCAGCGCGACCTTGGTGTAGGACGTACCCTTCAGCCCTTCGGCGACGCGGCGGCAGAGCGTGTCGGAGGTTCCGCCGGGCGGGAAGCCGGTGACGATCTTCACGACCTCGAGCGGTTGGACACCCTGCGCGCCGGCCCGCCCCGATACGCCGAAGGCTGCGAGCGCTGCAGCGGCCGTGGAATGACGGACAAAGGCACGACGATTGGACGACGACATGGCGGTTTCCTCACATTTTGTTGGCACTTTTATAGCTATCTGGCACAAGGCCTACAAATGCGGTGAAGATCGCAGAATCGTGGCCTTGAGGCGGCCCGGCCGGAAGCGTCCGACCGCCATGCCATTGTAAGATTGCCAGGGGATGAGTGACCGTATGACGTCCAACGCCAATACGCCGGGACTCCCGAGAGACGCCCGGTCGCCCAGCGCCATTCGACTCCTGCCCCGCCTCATCTTCGCCTCACGGTGGCTGCAGGTACCGCTCTATCTCGGCCTCATCGTCGCCCAGGCCGTCTACGTGGTTCTCTTCCTCAAGGAGCTGTGGCAGCTCGTCCTCCACAGCTTCGCCGCCACAGAGCAGCAGATCATGCTGATCGTCCTCGGCCTGATCGACGTCGTCATGATCTCCAACCTGCTGATCATGGTGATCGTGGGCGGCTACGAGACCTTCGTGTCACGCATGGAGCTTGAAAAGCATCCGGACCAGCCGGAGTGGTTGAGCCACGTCAACGCCAGCGTGCTGAAGGTCAAGCTGGCGATGGCGATCATCGGCATCTCCTCGATCCATCTGCTGCGGAC
>JAUXST010000670.1 GCA_030679805.1 Reyranella sp.
TGCGGCCCTGCTCGTCGAGGAAGAGTTCGTAGTTGAAGCCCTCCGGCGGCTTGCCGCCGAGAATTCGTACGATCTTTGCGCTCAATTCGGCCGAGGGGATGAGATCCTTGCCGTACATCTCGTAGTCGACGCCGAGCGCGAACCAGCGGCCGGCCCAGTCGGCCTTCCACTGCAGCTTGACGTTGCCGCCGGTGACGGGCGTCTCGACCAGCAAGCCATCCTCGTCACGATAGACGATGGTACCGGCGTCGACGTTGGTCTGAACCACCGGCACCTGCAGCACCCGGCCGGTCCTGGGACTGATCGGCAGGAAGATCGAGTAGGTCTGCTGCCGCTCCTCGCCCAGGGTCGGCAGCATCACCGCCTGCACCTCGTCGTAGTGGCGCAGCATGGCGAGCAGCATCGGATCGAAGCGGCCCGATTTATACCAGTCGGTCGCCGACTGGAACTCGTACTCGAAGCCGAAGGAATCGAGGAAGGCCCGCAGGCGCGCGTTGTTGGCGGCGCCGAAGCTCGGATGCTCATTGCTGAACGGATCGGGCACCGCCGTCAGCGGCTTGCCGAGATGGGACGCCAGCATCTCCTTGTTCGGCACGTTGTCCGGCACCTTGCGCAAGCCGTCCATGTCGTCGGAGAAGCAGAACAGGCGCGCCGGCACGTCGCTCAGGCGACGAAACGCTTGGCGCACCATCGTGGTGCGCACGACTTCGCCGAACGTGCCGATATGCGGCAACCCCGAGGGACCGTAGCCGGTCTCGAACAGCACATAGCCCTTCGTCGGCGGTTTGCCGCCGATGCGTGCGACAAGCTTGCGGGCTTCTTCAAAGGGCCACGCGCGCGCGGCTTCGGCGAGGGAACGATCAATCTGGGACATGGATCGACTAAACTAGGTGCGGCGAGCATTTGCGTCAATTGCGCGTCGGGCCCAAAGTGCCGCGCCTGCAATGACCAAGCGTCCACTCTTCCTCGCAATCGGCGGTCTGCTGGCGATGGCGGCCGGCATCGGCGTCGGGCGTTTCGTCTACACGCCGATCCTGCCGCCGATGATCGAAGCACTGTCGCTTACCAAATCGCAGGCGGGCCTGATCGCCTCGGCCAACTTCATCGGTTATCTCGCGGGCGCCTTGTTGGCGGCTGTGCGGTTGCCCGGCACGCGCCGGACCTGGCTGCTGGGTTCGCTCGCGGTCAATGCACTGTGCCTGGCGGCGATGGGCCTAGTGGCAACGCTGCCGCTGTTCCTGCTGCTCCGACTGATGGCCGGCATGGCGAGCGCCTTCGCCCTGATCTTCAGTTCCGCCCTCGTGCTCGACCGGCTGGCGAGCGCCGGCCGCAGTCCGCTCTCGGCCGTGCACTTTGCCGGCGTCGGCATCGGCATCGCCGTTTCCGCGGCGCTGGTCGCCATTCTGGTCAAGCAAGGCGCCGCCTGGAGCAGCCTGTGGTTCGCCAGTGCCATTGTGGCCCTGGTGCTCAGCCTCGCCGTCGCCTGGCTGGTGCCGCCCGACTCGGTCGCCGCCGGCGGCGCGCCTTCCCCAGCAAGGACTGCCGTGTCGTTCGACTTCCTGGCGCTCGCCGCCGCCTACGGTCTGTTCGGCTTCGGCTACATCATCACCGCCACCTTCATCGTCGACATGGTGCGCGGCGCGGCAAGCATCGCCCATCTCGAACCCTACATCTGGGTGCTGTTCGGCGTGAGCGCCGCACCGTCCGTCGCCCTGTGGACGCGGCTCGGCCGGTCATGGGGGGTGTTGCGGACATTCGCCATCGCCAGTCTGGTCGAAGCCGCCGGCGTCGCCGCCAGCGCGCTCTGGCTGCACACCGCGAGCGTGATCGTGGCGGCCGTGTTCGTCGGCGGCACCTTCATGGGATTGACCGCGCTCGGCCTGATCGGTGCGCGCGAAAGCGGCGGCGGCGCTCCACGCAGCCGCATCGCCTTGGTGACCGCGTCGTTCAGCGCCGGACAGATCCTGGGACCTGCCTTCGCCGGCTATGCCTATGACGTCACCGGCAGCCTCGCGATGCCGTCCCTCGTCGCCGGGATCGCCCTCATGCTGGCGGCCCTTCTGTCCGTCGTGGCCGACGCATGGCGCCGACGCTGGATTTCCTAGGCGTTCCGGGGGCGTTTTTAGTGGTGGGCGTTGAGCGGGGTCATTGACCTCCATTGTGTGCTATCGAAACCAAAATGGCGTCTTCCCCTCCAACCTGGCCGGCCCTGATCGCAACCGCCCGCGGCGCGCTGTGGCGCACGCCGGACGGCCGTATTGAGCGCCTGTCCGCGGCCGACGCCGCGTCACGCGCCGCTGGCAGCCGGCCGCTGGTCTGCCACATGCCCGCGGTCGCTGCCCGGCTCGGCCTGGACGATCTGCCGGCACGCGACCTGTTGGAGCTTTATGCCTTCGTGCGGCCGGCGACCTTCTGCCTGCCGACGCCGCGCGGTCTCTGCGACGCCCTCGACCTGCCGGCACCGACCGCGCCGGAAGAAGAGGTGGCGCGCCTGCCGGAAGTTGCGCGCACCCTTCTCGACGAGCTCGATGACATGGCAGCCCTCGCTTCGCCCGATCTCAAGGACACAGCCCTCGCCATGGCGCGCGGCCAGTGGGCGTGGGGCGACGCGGTACTGGCAGCACTCGGTCTCGAACAAGCCGCCAAGAAGCCACGCCCCGGCGCCGGGCTCGATGTCTGGCGTACCCTGCCGCAATGGGAGGAGCCGCCGCCCGCACCGCCACCCGGATCGGCGCCGGTCGAGCCACTCGAGGCGCGTCGTCGCCTGGCGCAGATGATCTCGGCCGGCCCCAACATGGCCGAGGCGCGGCCGACGCAGAGCGACTACGCCTCTGCCGCCAGCCAGGCCTTCGCCCCGCGCGAGGAAGAGGACAAGCCCAATGTCGTGCTGGTCGAGGCCGGCACCGGCGTCGGCAAGACTTTGGGCTACGTGGCGCCGGCCAGCCTGTGGGCCGAGAAGAACGGTGCGCCGGTCTGGATCTCGACCTACACCCGCAACCTGCAGCGCCAGATCGACAACGAACTCGACCGGCTGCATCGCGATTCCGCCGAGAAGCGCCGCCGCGTGGTGATCCGCAAGGGCCGCGAGAACTATCTCTGCCTGCTGAACTTCCAGGAAGCCGTGCAACGAAGCGGCCTGCAGCCGGAGAACGCCGTCGGCCTCGGCCTGCTCGCGCGCTGGGCGCTGGCGAGCCGTGACGGCGACATGATCGGCGGCGACTTGCCGGCGTGGCTGCTCGATCTGGTCGGCCGCAGCCGCGTTACGCGCCTCGCCGACCGCCGCGGCGAATGCATCTATTCGGCCTGCGAGCACTACCGGAAATGCTTCGTCGAACGCACCATCCGCCGCGCGCGCCAGGCCGATATCGTGATCGCCAATCATGCGCTGGTCATGATCCAGGCAGCAATGGGCGGTCTCGACGATGCGACGCGACCGCTGCGCTATGTGTTCGACGAGGGTCATCACCTGTTCGATGCCGCCGACGGCGCGTTCGGCGCGCATCTGAGCGGTGTCGAAGCTTCCGACCTCCGGCGCTGGATCCTGGGCGCCGAAGGACGGCGCGGCAGCCGTGCGCGCGGATTGGAACGCCGCGTCAGCGACCTCCTGGGCGAAGACGCCGAGGCGCTGAGCGCGCTCAAACGCCTGCTCGATCTCGCGCAGCGCCTGCCCGGGACCAACTGGCAGACGCGGCTCGCCGACGGCACGGTGCTGGGCCCGGCGGAAGAGTTCCTGGCCCTGGTACGCCAGCAGGTCCGGGCGCGTTCAGCCGGCGACGACCAGGGCTTTGGCCAGGAATGCGACGTGCGGCCGCTCAATCCCGGCCTCATAGAAGCGGCCGACCAGCTTGCCCAGTCGCTCGAGCAGATGCTGGTGCCGGTGCGCCGCCTGCGCCAGGCGCTCCGCGCCAAGCTGGAGGCCGATGCCGACACACTCGACTCGGGGCAACGCGGGCGCATCGAGGGCGTGGCGCGCTCGCTCGCCAACCGCTGCGAGCTCACCCTCGAAGCCTGGCGCGCCATGCTGCGCGGCCTGCACAACGATCCCGATCTGGCCTTCGTCGACTGGTTCGCGGTCGAGCGCAGCCAGCAGCGCGAAGTCGATGTCGGCATGTACCGCCACTATCTCGATCCCACCGAGCCGTTCGTGAATTCGGTGATCCGGCCCTCGCACGGCGCCGTCATCACCTCGGCCACCTTGCGCGATTCGCTGGGCATGCCGGTGGCCGCCAATGACGAAGCGCCCGACAAGAATGCCGATTGGGCGGTGGCCGAGGCGCGCACCGGCACCAAGCATCTGGCGGCCCCCGCCATGCGCGCCGCCATGGCCTCGCCGTTCGACTACGTCCATCACACCAAGGTGCTGATCGTGAAGGACGTGAAGCGCGACGATTCCGACCAGGTGGCGGCGGCCTACCGCGAGCTCTTCCTGGCCGCGGGTGGCGGTGCGCTCGGCCTCTTCACCGCCATCGGCCGGCTGCGTGCCGTGCATCAGCGCATTGCACCGGCGCTCGATGAAGCGGGCCTGCCGCTCTACGCCCAGCATGTCGGCGGCATGGATGCCGCCACGCTGGTCGACATCTTCCGCGCCGAAGAGCATTCCTGCCTGCTCGGCACCGATGCCGTGCGCGACGGCGTCGACGTCCCGGGACGCTCGCTGCGCCTGATCGTGTTCGATCGCGTGCCGTGGCCGCGCCCCGACATCCTCCACCGCGCGCGCAAGGCGTCCTGGAAGGCTGCCGGCGCAGGCGCCACCGCCTACGACGATCTGTTGGCACGTCTGCGGCTAAAGCAGGCCTACGGTCGCCTGATCCGTCGCGCCGACGATCGCGGCGTGTTCGTGATGCTGGACTCGCGGCTGCCGACACGACTGCTGGGCGCCTTCCCGCCCGGCGTCGAGATAGAGCGCGTGGGATTGGCCGAAGCAGTGACGAAAGTACGGGAATTTCTGGCAACGGCAGGAGAGATGTGATGGCAAAGCAGGTGCAAGGCATTCCCGCCGACGCGGTGGGCATCCAGGTGCCGGCGGGACGGATCGCGGTCGGCCGCGGCCGCTGGCAGACCGTGTTGCAGGCCCGTGACAAGGCGATGGTCTATCGCCTGCACGCGACCCACAGCCTCGTCGTCGAGGTCGACGGCGCCGCGCGCACGATCCGCGTCGAGGCAGGCGCCTCGCTCGACGTGCTGGCCAAGCGCATCCGGGTCCGGGCCGCAGGCGCCGCCCAGGCCGCGCACGGCTGGTACGTCCTGATCTCCTGAATCACCCCGACGATATCAGCTCTCCGCACGCCGAAGAGCCGTTGTCCTGATCGCGTGTCACAACCCAGTGTCACACCAAGTTGAGACAAATGTTGTGACACGCATGCGCCCGGAGTCCGGGCCGAGCCCGGAATTGCGGGCTTTCTACGACGTCGTTTCTTCTTCGCGTGT
>JAUXST010000784.1 GCA_030679805.1 Reyranella sp.
CAAGCTCACATCGTTGCCCAACGCCGAGCCGAAGCCGCCCTCCTCGACGAAGTCGCGCTGCATGTCGATCACGACCAGGGCGACCTTGCCGGTCGGGAAATTGTATTCGTAGGGTTGGGCGGCGATGGTGGGCATGGCGTCGTCTCTACTACTTCCCGCGCTGGAACGGCAGCGTGAGCGCCGTCGGCGGGTCGAGGCGGCCGACAACACCCGCCACCGCCAGCAGCGCCAGCAGGTAGGGCAGCATCAGCAGGAAAGCGGTCGGCACGTTGATGCCCATGGCCGGGAGCTGGAACTGCAACGCAGTGGCGGCACCGAACAGCAGGCAGGCGGCGATGGTGCGGCCGATGTTCCAGCCCCCGAAGATCACGGCCGCCAGCGCGAGGTAGCCCGCGCCGTTGGTCATGTTCTCGGTGAAGGTGTGGATGTCGGCGATGGAGATGAAGGCGCCGGCCATGCCCGCCATCGCACCGGTGATCAGCACCGCCAGCCAGCGCGTGCGAGCGACCGGAATGCCGGCCTTGTCGGCGCTGCGCGGCTCGTCGCCGACGGCGCGCACGGCGAGGCCAAACGACGTCTGGTTCAGCGTCCACCAGATGAGAAGAATGAGCGCGAAGCCAAAGTAGACGATGACCGACTGCTGGAAGAAGGCTGTGCCAGCGAACGGAAGGTCGCTGAGGCCCGGGACCGCGAGCTTGGGCAGGCCCGGGATCTCCTCGCGCGACAGGCCGCCGAAGATGATGCGGTAGAGCAGCGTCGTGCCGCCCAGCGCCAGGATGTTGAAGCCGATGCCGACCACGAGCTGGTTGGCGCGCAGGTTGACGCTGAGCCAGGCCTGGACGGCGGACATGCCGAGCGCCGCGGCGACAGCGCAGCCGACGCCGAGATAGGGATTGCCGGTCGCCCATGAGCCCAGCGCGCCGAAGAAGGCAGCCGTCAGCATCATGCCTTCGAGGCTGAGGTTGAGCACGCCCGCGCGCTCCGACACGAGTTCGCCGCTCGCCGCCAGCATCAGCGGCATCGCAAGGCGCAGCGTCGAGGCGACGAAGATGGCCAGCGTCTCATCCATCAGCGCTGCCCACCCTCGAGTTTCTCGACCAGGATCACCGAGCCCGCGACCGCGATCACGATCAGGCCCTGGATGACCACCGTGAGCGCCGACGGCACGCCCGCCATGATCTCCATGGAAATGCCGCCCGAGCGCAGGAAGCCGAAGAACAGCGCGCCCGCCAGCACGCCCAATGTCGAGCCGCGCGACAGCAGACCGACGACCAGGCCGTCGAAGCCGTAACCCGAGGAGAAGCCCGCCTTGAGATAGAACTGCTCGCCCTGCAGCATGATCGCGCCGGTGAGCCCGCCGAAGCCGCCGGCAATGCCCAAGGCCACGACCAGCAGGATGCTGCCCGGCATGCCGGCGCGGCGCGCGGCCAGTTCGTTGAGCCCGATTGCGCGCAGCCGAACGCCGAAGGTCGAGCGTTGCAGCACGATCGCGGTGGCGAGCGCCAGCAGGAGACAAATGATGAGGCCGATGTGCAATGGCGACCCGGGATCGCCGGTGAGGCCCGGCAGCTTGGTCGAGTCGGGGATCGGCAGAGATTCCGGCAGGGTCGAGGACGAGGTCTGCGGCTGGCGCAGCAGCGCAGTCGACTGCACGCACCAATAGACCATCAGCAGGGCAACGAACCCCAGCAGCAGGGTCGAGATCACTTCGTTGGTGCCGAAGCGGACTTTCATGACGCCGGCGATGCCGCCCCAGAGCGCGCCGGCCAGCGTGCCGGCCAGGAGCGGCAGGATCACCGCAAAGCCGAGCGGCAGGCCGGCGATGGGCGGCCACAGCGCAAGCGCGGTCGCGGCGATGCCGCCCACGGCGATCTGGCCCTCGCCG
>JAUXST010000786.1 GCA_030679805.1 Reyranella sp.
AGGCGAGCTGCGCGTCGTCGTCGAGCCTCTGGTCGTGGAACACCAGCACGCCGTAGCGGTCCATGCCGGCGTGAATAGCCGCCACCTCGGCGTCCGACAGGCGGCGGGTGAGGTCGATGCCCGAGACTTCGGCCGTGAAGAAGCCGCGGTTCGCGGGATCGATGGGCTGGATCGAGATCGTCATGGTGGGCCGAGCCTAGCGCGAGTCGGGCGGCACGGCGAGGGCGTCGGGCCGCTCCTTGGGAAGGGCGGACCACTCTGCGAACAGCCGGCCATTGTCCTGGTCGAAATGCTCGTCCAGCACCTTCGATGACTGGATGCGCTCGACACGAAAATTCCGGTAGGCGGCGCGCAGCTCGCACCAGGCGCCGACCAGGGTGACGTCGACGTAGTAGGCCATGGCGATCGGCCAGATGGTGCGGTGCGTGCGTCGGCCCTTCTCGTCGGCATAGGCGATGTAGAGCTTGCGGCTGTCGCGGATTGCGGCGCGCACGTCGGCAAGATCGGCACCCTGCGCCTCTGCCGCGATGCCCGGCGAAACATAGATCGGCGTTGCCGAGAGATGGTTGCGCAAGCGCTCGGGCAGCACGACCGTCACCTTGGCCAGCACCGCCTCGGCCGATTCCCGCAGCTTTGGGTCACGCAAGCGACGGACGAGACGCGCGCCGACGGCGATCGCCTCGACTTCGTCGATCGTGAACATCAGCGGCGGCAGGTCGAAGCCCTTGCGCAGCACATAGCCGATGCCGGCCGCTCCCTCGATCGGCACCCGCCGCGCCTGCAGGGTGGCGATGTCGCGATAGACCGTGCGGGGAGTCACTTCGAGATCGGTCGCCAGCGCCGCCGCCGTTACCGGTCCGGAGGTAGTGCGCAGGCGCTGGATGATGTCGAACAGGCGGTCGGAGCGTCGCATTGGTCAGCCTTTTCAGCATCTTATCACTACTGACACAACGTTGTCAGTAGTGGGTGCTTATGAGAGTCGGACAGAACCCGACGGAGGCTCGCTTGCTGACAAATTGGATCCCACCCGACTCGCTCGCCGCTCTGAACGATGGCTTCGTCGTCGCGATCATGCTCGAGGCGAAGGAAGGCGAATCGGAGGCTCTTGCCGAGATCCTCCGGGCCCTGATGGCGCCGACGATGGCGGAGCCGGGGGTCAAACTCTTTCTCCCCTACCGGTCCCCGACAAACAGGTCGCTGTTCTTCGTCTTCGAACTCTACGTCAACGAGGCCGGCTGGGCCGCCCATGAGGCGACCGATCATTTCAAGGCGGCGATCAAGGAACTCGTGCCACGGGTTACGCGACGCGAACGCGTGCCCTTCGTTCCCCTTCGGTAGAGGAGAGTCCGATGATCGAGATGTCCATGCCGCCCGTGAACCCCGAGACCGGCGTCTACGACATCCTGCCGATCGACGTGCAGGCGCGGCGCGTGCTCGACCATCTGAAGGCGTGCCTGGAGGCCGCGGGTTCCGCCCTCGACCGCGTCGTGAAGTGCACGGTCTACTGCTCGAACCCGGCCTACTTCGCGGTCGTGAACGGGATCTATGCCGAGTATTTCGGCGCACACAAACCCGCACGCACGTTCCTGTGCACGGCCGGATGGTTCGGCCCGTTCGACCTCGAGATCGACTGCGTTGCGCTCGCAAAGTAGAGCCGCCTGGCTCGGCACGGCGTTGCTCGTCGCGTCGGCCACGGCCTATTCCAGCGGTGGCTTCTATACGCGGCTGATCGACGTCGACGCCTGGACGATGCTGTTCTGGCGCGGTCTGTTCGGCGGGCTGCTCCTGTTCGTCATGGTGGCGTGGCGGGAGCGGGGGCGCGTGGTCCAGGCGGTCCGCGACATCGGCCGCGACGGGCTGCTGATCGCGCTCTGCTCGGCGGTAGCGACCATCTGCTTCCTGAATGCCTTGAAGCTTTCCAGCGTGGCGAATGTGCTGGTGATCGACGCCACGATTCCCTTCGCCACGGCGGGCATGGCCTGGCTGGTGCTGGGCGAGCACGAGGACAGGATAACGCTGATGGCCACGCTGGCGGCGCTGGCGGGCGTCGCGGTCATGACCGGCTTCGCCGGCACGGCCGGACATCTGGCGGGGAACCTGCTGGCCTTCGCCATGGCCGCCCTGATGGCTGCGGTCCTGGTGCTGATCCGGCGCAATCCCGGGATCAGCATGCTGCCGGCCGTCGGCGTTTCGGCTTTTCTGTGTGCGCTGATCGTGTTGCCGTTCGCCCGACCCTTGTCGGTGAGCGGCCATGAGTTGTTCCTGCTGGGCCTGTTCGGCACTAGCCAGTTCGGCCTCGGCCTGCTCCTGTTGGCGCTGGGCACGCCGCTGGTGTCGGCGACGCGCGGCGCGCTGATCGGCGTGCTGCAGACACCGCTCGGCACGCTCTGGGTGTGGTTGGCGTTCGGCGAGACGCCGGCCGCCGCCACGCTGGCCGGCGGGGCGATCGTGCTGGCGGCGGTGGTCGTTGATGTCGCGGTCCGGCGTCGATGACAGCCGACCGAGAAGGGCTTCCAGCATTCGAGTGTCATGCCCGCCGGAACTCGGGAAAATCGGCGTAGTAGCGCGCGAAGCTGCCGCTGACAGAGCCATCGCGCAGCAAGTACCCGGCCGGTCTGATGAAGCTGTAGATGCTGCGTGCCGGTCGTTCATGCCAACTGATGTTGAATGCGGCGAGCTTGGGGAAGAACTGCAGTTTGCTGTACGGAAGGTGATCGTGGATCCAGTACGCGAGCGATCTCCAGTCGGCGCCATCGGCGTAACGGTCCGCGAACCACGGTACGACGACGCAGGCCATTGCGCCGCGACAGCCGTAGGAATCCGGACGGTCCCAAATATGCTCCGCATGATTCTTGTCGTTCGAGGCGCAGCTGTGGCCTTTCTCGTTTCCCAAGGCGTTGACCGTGGGAGATCGATAGGCCGAGCGGATCGCGATCCGGCCGAACGTCGCATTCAGCGGCTCGAGCAGTTCCTCACAAAGCCGTTTGCCAACTTCTACGGCGAGGTCGGGGTTCTCGGGAATGTTGGGTACCCCATAGGAGTTGGCGATTTCGCTGTAGAGGAAGTCGCGCATGAAGAACGAGCGTGACAGGCGAATGCGTCCGAGCTTCTCCAGCGCGGCGACGGACTTTGGCTTCATGTCGAACCTGTGATTGCGCAAGGGTGGCTATGCTCGTTGCAAGCAGAGTTCATCCAGCCGAGGCAATGTCGACGACTTCCATCGAATTGATCTCGTCGGGTTCGCCGGCATAGACGACCAACGCCATCGTCTCGGTGGCGATCATGGCGCTGTGCGGTTGGCCCTTGGGGTTGAGGCCGTAGCCGCCCGAGCCTTGGGCGCGCTCGCCTGTCTTGGTGCCGCGGCCGCCCTGCAATGAAAAGATATGCTCGTCGGACAGCGCGGTGGCGACGATCTTGATGAGCTTGCCCGCGGGCGGCGTGAACCTCACCAGCCAGGCGATGCCGCCGCCGCCCTGCCGGCGGTCGCTCAGCACCTTGAGCTGGACGATGTCGCGGCCTTCATGGTTGGCGGCCGGCCCGTAGAACGGCACGGCGGACGTCCAGTCCATTGCCGTGTAGTCGATGCGCATCGAAGCCATGTGTCTCTCCCATCGGTGTGATGGACGAGACCCTAGGGCAGGGCTCCTGACAACGTTGTGTCAGGAACGACGTCAGGCCGGCAGCTTGTAATCCTCGAACTGCTTGCGCAGCGCCGTCTTCAGGATCTTGCCGGTGGCGCCGTGCGGGATCGCCTCGATGAACTGCACGTCGTCGGGCATCCACCACTTGGCGATCTTGCCCTCGAGGAATTTCAGCACGTCGGCCTTGTTCACCTCGGCCTCGGGCCGGCGCACCACGATCAGCAGCGGCCGCTCGTCCCACTTGGGATGTGGCACGCCGATCACCGCGGCCTCGGCCACGCCGGGGCAGCCCATGGCGGCGTTTTCCAGGTCGATCGAGCTGATCCATTCGCCGCCCGACTTGATCACGTCCTTGGAGCGGTCGGTGATGACGACCGAGCCGTCGGCTTCGATCT
The DNA here is from genome assembly GCA_030679805.1 of Reyranella sp. Classification (GTDB taxonomy): domain Bacteria; phylum Pseudomonadota; class Alphaproteobacteria; order Reyranellales; family Reyranellaceae; genus Reyranella. The sequence continues at coordinate 4,037 of JAUXST010000786.1, forward strand.
TGCAGACGTCGCCGGTCTGGAACCAGCCACCGGCGCCGAACTGGGTCTTACCCTCGCCCTTCATGTAGCCCGAGACGATCCACGGGCCGCGCACTACCATGTTGCCCGAGACGCTGCCGTCCTGCGGCAGGTCCTTGCCTTCGTCGTCGACGATCTTCATCTCGCAGCCGAATACCGGCCGGCCCTGCTTGGCGGTGATGGCGAAACGATCGGCGTCGGGCAGCTGGCGTTCGCCGCGGTTGAAGCGCGTCGTCGTGCCGAGCGGGCTCATCTCGGTCATGCCCCAGCCCTGGACCACTTCGACGTTATGCTCGTTCCAGAAGCGCGCGATCATACTGACCGGCACGGCCGAGCCGCCGATCAGCGTGCGCTTGACCGACGACATCTTGAACTTGTTCTGGGCGCAGTAGTCGAGCAGGGCGAGCCAGACCGTGGGCACGCCGGCGCTCAATGTCACCTGCTCCTTGTCGAGCAGTTCGTAGACGCTGGCGCCGTCGAGTTTGGCGCCGGGAAACACCATCTTGGCGCCGCAGATCGGCGCGGCGTAGACGAGGCCCCAGGCGTTGGCATGGAACATCGGCACCACCGGCAGGAGCGTCGTGTCGGGATCCATCGGGATCACCGAGCCGTTGGAGGCCATCATCGTATGGATGAGCGTCGAGCGGTGTGAATAGAGTACGCCCTTAGGATTGCCGGTGGTGCCCGAGGTGTAGCAAAGCGACGAGGCGGTGCGCTCGTCGAAGTCGGGCCATTCCAGCGTGCCCGGCTTGTCGGCGATCAG
>JAUXST010000787.1 GCA_030679805.1 Reyranella sp.
AGATCCTTCGCTTCGCTCAGGATGACAGTATAGTAAGTGGATGCGTCTGCTGGTCGCCTTGCTGTTGATGCCCTTGCTCTTGATTCTGGGTCTCGTCGTTCCAGCGAACGCAGAGAGCCGCCTTGTCAGCATCGAAGGCAAGAACTTCGTCGCCCCCGACGGCCGCACCATCCACCTCAAGGGCATCAGCCTCGGCAACTGGCTGATGCCCGAGGGTTATATGTTCAAGTTCGAGGTCGCGAAATCGCCGCGCCAGATCTTCGGTGCCTTCGAGCGCCTGCTGGGGGCGGAGCGCGCCGCGGCCTTCTGGAAGCAATACCGCGACACCTACGTCACCCAGGACGACATCCGCTTCATCAAGTCGGTCGGCTTCAACATGGTGCGCGTGCCGCTGCACTGGCGGCTGTTCATGGCCGAGGACGGCACCGTGTCGGGCGAAGGCTGGGCGCTGCTCGACCGCGTGGTCGGCTGGGCCGCCGCGTCGGGGCTCTATGTCGTTCCCGACCTGCACGCCGCACCAGGCGGGCAGACCGGTATCAACCACGACGACGGGCCGGGCTATCCGCTGATGTTCTACGTGCCGCGCGACCGCGATCTCACGGTGAAACTGTGGCGGGCGGTGGCCGAGCGCTACAGCGGCAATCCGGCGATCCTGGGCTATGACATATTGAACGAGCCGATCGCGCCCTATCACGACGTGGCGACGCTGAACGCGCGCCTCGAACCTTTCTACAAGCGCGCGACGGCGGCGATCCGCGAGGTCGATCCCGGCCGCATCGTGTTCCTGGCCGGTGGGCAATGGAGTTCGAGCTTCGCCATGTTCGGGCCGCCCTTCACGAAAAACCTCGCCTACACCTATCACTCGTTCTGGGCCTCGACGAAGCGCGACTCGATCCAGCGCCATCTCAACTTCGCCAACCTCCATGATGTGCCGCTGTTCCTCGGTGAAACGGGCGAACTAACCGACGAATGGAACGAGCGGTTTCGCCGTTTGCACGAGACTCATGGTATCGGCTGGTCGTTCTGGACCTTCAAGAATCTCGATACGCCCTCGACCGTGGTGTCGATCCCGCGGCCCGAGGGCTGGGACCAGATCGTGGCCTATGCCGACGGCAGGCGTGCCGACCGCCCGCCGGCCGGGCTGATCGACCGTGCGATCGCCGAGTATCTCGATGGCATCCAGTTCAGGAACGGGGTGATCCGCTGGAGTTACCTGGCGTCGCTGGGGCTGAAGGACGGGCCGTAGACTGCCGCCCGCGATAGATGGTAGCTGGACGCGCGGGAGCGCCGTCCGGGGCGGCCCCGGGAACCGACCGATGAGGGAAGACAGACCGTGGCGATGAAGGCGCGGACCCAGTCGATGGCGGGAGCGCCGCGCACGGAATTGGCGGCGGCACTGGCTGCCTGCCGCGGTTCCTACCTGGGGGTGGCGGTCTTCACGGGCATCCTGAACATCCTCTATCTCACCGGCTCGTTCTTCATGCTGCAGATCTATGACCGGGTGTTGCCGAGCCGCAGCATCCCGACGCTGGTCGCGCTCTGCGTCCTTGCTCTGACCCTCTACGGCTTCCAGGCGGTTCTCGACATCGTGCGCAACCGCGTGCTGATCCGTATTGCCGGCGGCCTCGCCGAGACGCTCGACCGGCGCGTCTACGAACTCGTGGTTAAGCTCCCGCTGCGGGCACCGATGATGGGTGGGTTCGAGCCGGTACGCGACCTCGACCAGATCCGGTCCTTCATGTCCGGCGGCGGTCCGGCGGCGCTGTTCGACCTGCCGTGGATGCCGCTCTACCTCGGCATCTGCTACATCTTCCATCCGCTGCTCGGGCTCACCGCGACGGCCGGTGCGATCATCCTTGTGATCATCACGACCATCACCGAATTCAAGATACGCCAACCGTCGGTCGAGGTGTCGGCGCTGGGAAGCCGGCGCAACAGCTTGGCCGAGATGAGCCGGCGCAATTCGGAGGTTCTTCATGCCATGGGCATGGTCGGACGGTTTTCCGCCGTGTGGGCCGAGCATGGCCGGAATTACCTCGCCGCGCACCAGCGCGCGGGCGACATCACCGGTGGACTGGGTGGCCTGTCCCGGGCGCTGCGCATGATGCTGCAGTCGGCGGTCCTGGCCGTCGGCGCCTATCTCGTCATCAGGCAGCAGGCCACGGCCGGCATCATCATCGCGGGTTCGATTCTGGCTGCACGCGCCCTGGCGCCGGTCGAACTGGTCATTGCGCAGTGGCGCACCTTCGTCGCGGCGCGCCAGAGCTGGCACCGCCTCAACAATCTCCTGGCCCGGCTTCCGGTCGAGACGCAACCCATGGAGCTGCCGAAGCCGAAGAGCCTGCTCTCCGTCGAGCAGATCAGCGTGGCGCCGCCCGGGTCGAACACCGTCGTCGTGCAGGATGTGGCGTTCAGCCTGAAGGCGGGTCAGGGACTCGGTGTCGTGGGCCCGAGCGCGTCCGGCAAGTCGTCGCTCGTGCGGGCCATTGTCGGCGTCTGGATCACCGTGCGTGGCAAGGTTCGCATCGACGGGGCGACGCTCGACCAATGGTCGTCCGAGATGCTGGGCGAACACATCGGGTATCTGCCGCAGGACATGGAACTCTTTGCCGGCACCGTCGCACAGAACATCGCCCGCCTGGAACCGTCGCCCGCATCGGAGAAGGTGATTGCCGCGGCCAAGGCGGCCGGCGTCCATGAGATGATCCTGGGACTGCCCAATGGATACGAGACGCAGATGGGGGAGGGCGGCACGGCCCTGTCGGCGGGGCAACGGCAACGGGTCGGACTGGCGCGGGCGCTCTATGGCGATCCGTTCCTCATCGTGCTCGATGAACCGAACTCCAGCCTCGACCAGGAGGGCGACGAGGCCTTGACGCGGGCCATCCTCGGGGTTCGCGCCCGCGGCGGCATCGTCGTCGTGGTTGCCCATCGTCCCAGCGCCGTGGCCGGCGTGGACTATCTGCTGGTGATGCGGGGTGGCCGTCAGCACGCGTTCGGTCCAAAGGACGTCGTCCTCAAAGAGGTGATGAAGGCGGCTCAGTCGGCGCAGCCGGTCAAACCGGCTGTGGCGCCGGCCGCGGCTCCGGTCGCAACCCCGGTCGCGGCTCCGCTGCGCGTTCCCACCCGCGGACAGGACGTGCCGTCATGAGCGATCCGGTGACGCCGCAACATTCGACGCGGCAGCCCCTCCTGCTGGGGGGCATAGCCGTCGTGCTTCTCGTTGTTGGAATCGGCGGCTGGGCGACGACGACGCAGCTTTCCGGCGCGGTCATTGCGTCCGGCAAGCTGGTCGTGGATACGAACGTCAAGAAGATCCAGCATTCGATCGGCGGCATCGTCGGCGAGCTGCTCGTCAAGGAGGGCGACAAGGTCAAGCAGGGCGACGTCGTGCTCCGGCTCGACGGTACGCAGACCCGCTCGAGCCTCGGCATCGTCAACAAGGCCATCGACGAACTCCTCGCCCGGCAGGCGCGCAACGAGGCGGAACTCGATGGGGCGCAATCGGTCGCCTTTCCCGCCGCGCTCGAGGCGCGGCGCAGCGATCCCGAGGTCGCCCGGCTGATGTCGGGCGAGAAGAAGCTGTTCGAGATGCGCCGGACCGCGCGTGACGGCCAGAAGGCCCAGCTCCGCGAACAGGTCCAGCAGCTTCAGCTCCAGATCCAGGGCAATCAGGCGCAGGAGGCGGCCAAGGCCAAGGAAATCCAGCTGGTCGCCCAGGAGCTGGAGGGCGTGCGCGTGCTCTGGAAGCAGAACCTGGTCCCGATCAGCCGCGTGACGGCACTCGAGCGTGATTCCGCCCGACTGGAGGGCGAGCGCGCCGCCCTGACCGCCAATGTCGCCCAGAACCGCGGCCGGATCGCCGAACTCGAGCTCAAGATCCACCAGATCGACCAGGATCTCAGCACCGAGGTCGGCAAGGAGATGGCCGAGAACCGAGCCAAGATGTCTGAGATGACCGAGCGGCGCATCGCGGCCGACGACCAGCTCAAGCGCATCGACCTCATCGCGCCGCAGGACGGAAGGATCTTCCAGCGCAGTGTCCACACGGTGGGCGGCGTCATCCAGGCCGGCGAGCAGGTCATGCTGATCGTGCCCGAATCGGACTCGCTGATCGTCGAGGCCAAGGTGGCGCCGCAGGATATCGACCAGGTTCACGTTGGCCAGCACGCGGTCCTGCGCTTTGCCGCCTTCAACCAG
>JAUXST010000789.1 GCA_030679805.1 Reyranella sp.
GTGTCGGGCGGTGTCCGGCGTGCGGTCGACGGTTCGCTCGCCATCATGGTGGGCGGCAGCGCCGCCGATCTCGAGCGGGCGCGACCGCTGCTCGGTGCCATGGGCAAGACGATCACGCTCTGCGGCCCGGCGGGCGCGGGCCATGCGCTGAAGGCGCTGAACAACTTCCTCTCGGCCTCGGGCCTGGTCGCGATGTGCGAGGCGCTGGTGGTGGGCGAAGCCTTCGGGCTCGATCCCGGCACCATGGTCGACGTGTTCAACAGCTCGACCGGCAAGAGCAACGCCACCGAGGTCAAGGGCCGCCAGTTCGTCGTGTCGCGCAGCTTCGCTTCGGGTTTCAGCACCCGGCTGATGGCCAAGGACCTGCGCACCGCTGGCGACGTCGCCCAGCATCTGAAGCTCAAGATGCCGATGCTGCAGCAGGCGATGGGCTACTGGACAGCGGCCGATGGCAAGCTCGGCGCTGGTGCCGACCATACCGAGATCTTCCGCTACGCCGAGATGCTGGCCGAGGAGGAGGCATGACCCAGGTCTTTTCGCATCGAGGACCGTCGCGACCTCGACCGGGGCCGGCATCGAACATCGGCCGGTAACCCTTTGACAGACCGGGGTGGCGTCCCTATATAGGCGCCACCTAGGGCCCTTGGCGCCGCCTCCCCGGCGGTGATCGACGGGGCCCATCCAAGTACGACATAGCGCTTATTCTCACAGGTTCGACCGTCCCGGTCGCCGAAGCGCGTGCGTCATTCCCACCCCGGACTGAAGACCCATGAATCTCCAAGACCTCAAAAAGAAAAAGCCCCCCGAACTGCTCGCCTTCGCCGAGGAGCAGGGTGTCGAGGGTGCGGCCATGATGCGTCGCCAGGAGCTGATGTTTGCCATCCTCCAGAAACTGGCGGCGGCCGACCAGGCGATCTTCGGCGTCGGCACCATCGAGGTGCTGCCCGACGGCTTCGGCTATCTGCGCTCGATGGAAGCCAACTACCTGCCCGGCGCCGACGACATCTACGTGAGCCCGACCCAGGTCCGCCGCTTTGGCCTGCGCACCGGCGACACGGTCGAAGGCGAAATCCGCGCGCCCAAGGACGGCGAGCGTTACTTCGCCATGGTGCAGATCAACAAGATCAACTTCGACGACCCCGAGGCGCTGCGCCACCGCATCAATTTCGACTCGCTCACCCCGCTCTATCCCGACGAGAAGCTGAAGCTCGAGATGGAGGGCGGCTCCGCCGTCATGGCGCCGGCCGTCAAGGAAGAAGAGGGTGGCGCCCGCGCCACCTCGTCGGGCCGCGTCAGCTCGCGGCGCACCACCGGCACGCTCACCAAGAAGGCGAGTTCAACGCCGCAGCAGCAACTCGACATCTCGACCCGCGTGATCGACCTGATCGCGCCGATCGGCAAGGGCCAGCGCGCGCTCATCGTGTCGCCGCCGCGTACCGGCAAGACGGTGCTGCTGCAGAACATCGCCCACGCCATCACCGCCAACAATCCCGAGGTCTACCTCATGGTGCTGCTCGTCGACGAGCGGCCCGAGGAAGTGACCGACATGCAGCGCACGGTGAAGGGCGAGGTCGTGAGTTCGACCTTCGACGAACCGGCGAGCCGCCACGTCGCTGTCGCTGAGATGGTGATCGAAAAGGCCAAGCGCCTGGTCGAACACAAGAAGGACGTGGTGATCCTGCTGGATTCCATCACGAGGCTGGGTCGTGCCTACAACACCGTCGTGCCCAGCTCGGGCAAGGTGCTGACCGGCGGCGTCGACGCCAACGCCCTGCAGCGTCCCAAGCGCTTCTTCGGCGCGGCGCGCAACATCGAGGAAGGCGGTTCGCTCACCATCATCGCCACGGCGCTGATCGACACCGGTTCGCGCATGGACGAAGTCATCTTCGAGGAATTCAAGGGCACCGGTAATTCGGAAATCATTCTCGACCGCAAGGTCTCCGACAAGCGCACCTTCCCGGCGATCGACATCACCAAGTCGGGCACCCGCAAGGAGGAGCTGCTGGTCGATCGCGCCACGCTCAGCAAGATGTGGGTGCTGCGCCGCATCCTGATGCCGATGGGTGCCGTCGATGCCATCGAGTTCCTGCTCGATAAGCTGCGGACGTCGAAGACCAACAACGACTTCTTCAGCTCGATGAATCAGTAGGGCGCGCTCTCGCGCGCCCTGGCGGGCTCCTATGAGCGGTCGCCGTTCCGCGCGAACACGGCACTGGCGTGCACGATGCGCTCCTCGCCGACCTTGAGATAGCAATTGGCGAAGGCCAGCCGCCCGCCCACCTTTTGCACGTCGACATGTGCCTCGACCCAGTCGCCGATCTTGGCGGAACCGGCGAAATCGGTGGTGACGCTGGCTGTCGTCAGCATCGGCGAGGGTGTCTGGCTGCGCGTGGTGCGGTAGCCGAGCGCGATGTCGCACATCGTCATGAGCAGGCCGCCATGGGCGCTGCCGCGGGCATTGGCATGCTTGGGCTGGATACGCAGGCCGACCACGAACGTGCCGTCGTCGTTCCGCTTCCAGAAGAAGGGGCCGTTGTGGTCGAGGAACGGGCTGGTGCGGAACAGCGGCTCGAAGCCCTGCGGCGGATCGGACTCCATCGTCATACTCCCAGATCGGCGGCGACCGCGCGGCGTTGCTCGGCGCTCACCATCACCTTGGTGCCGAACCAGGCCTCGAAGCCCGGCCGGCCCTGATGCAGCAGCATGCCGAGGCCGTCGATGCAGCGGTTGCCGCGGGCGCGGGCCGCGGCCAGCAGGCCGGTCTCGAGCGGCACGTAGACGATGTCGTAGACCACGGCGGTGTGCGGCAGCTGCGCCAGATCGAGATCGAGCGGCAGCTGGCCCTTCATGCCGAGCGAGGTGGTGTTGACCAGGAGCGTGGTGCCGTCGAGCGCCTGGGCACGGTCGTCCCAGCGGTCGATGACGATGCGTCGCCCGTCATTCGGCGTGAAGGCGACGCCGAGATCGATCGCTGTCTTCTGGGTGCGATTGACCAACCTCAGTTCGGGCACACCGGCGTCCATCAGCGCGGCAACGACGGCGCGCGCGGCGCCGCCCGCGCCCAGGACGGCGACTGGCCCCGCATCGGCGCGCCAACCCGGCGCACCGTAGCTCAGGGCTTCGAGGAAGCCGAAACCGTCGGTATTGCGGCCTTCGAGCGATCCGTCGGCGAGTTTCACGACGGTGTTCACCGCCCCGATGCGTGCCGCGCCGGGCGCGATGCGATCGAGCAGCGGGATGATCTCGACCTTGTGCGGCAAGGTGAGGTTGCAGCCGCGCGCGTTCGGCGTGCGCTTGAGGAACGCCGCGAGTTCCTCGAGCGCCTGCCGATTGGGTTCGACCGGCAGGCGGCCGTAGTGGCCGTCGATGCGATGCTGCTCCAGCCAGAAGCCGTGCAGCGCCGGCGACCGCGAATGCTCGACCGGCCAGCCGACGATGGCGGCGAAGGGCCGGCCGGCGGCTTCAGCCACGAGTGCGTCGTAAGCGTTCATTTTTTTGGCTCCAGGCCGATGCCGTGGTCCGCCAGGAACGACAGCAGCGGAAGCAGCGGCAGGCCAAGGATGGTGAAATAATCGCCGTCGACCCGGTTGAAGAGATGGGCGCCCAGGCCTTCGAGCTGGTAGGCGCCGACCGATGCCGTCACGGCTTCGCCCGCCCGCGCCAGGTAGGCGTCGAGGAAAGAATCGGTGAACGGCCGCATTGTGAGTAGCGCGCGTTCGTTGCGGTGCCACAGGCGCACCCCGGCGCGCGCCACCACCACCGACGAGCAGAGTTCGTGCGTCTGGCCGGCAAGCGCCAGGAGCTGCTCGCGGGCGGCGGCCAGTGTCGGCGGCTTGTCGAACTGGCGGCCATTGCAGGCCAGGGTCGAGTCGGCGCCGATCACCATCGCGGCCGGATGCCGTGCCGAGACGCGCTTCGCCTTCAGTTCGGCCAGCGTCTCGGCGACGGCCTGCGGTGCGGCACGTTCGCCGAGCAGGCTCAGCTTGACCTCGTCCTCGTCGACACCCGAGGGCTCGACCTCGAAGACGAGGCCGGCGCTGGCAAGGAGCTGGCGGCGCGAGGGGCTGGCAGAAGCGAGGATGAGCGCGGGAGCGGGCATGATGGGCGGTGCTTACGCGGGTTCGAGACGGAACAGTCCGCCGTCATCGCTGTGGGTGACGAGATAGAGGAGCCCGTCGGGGCCCTGACGCACGTCGCGGATATAGGGAAGACGGTCCACGAGCAACCGCTCTTCGCTGCGGTAGCGCTCTCCGTCCAGTTCGATGCGGAAGAGGGCGTTGTTCGAGAGCGCGCCGGTGAAGACCGAACCCTTCCAGCCGGGGAAGCGGTCGCCGGTATAGAAGCAGAGACCGCAGGGCGAGATCGACGGCACCCAGACGCGCAGCGGGTCTTCCATGCCCGGCAGGCTCTTGTGGTCGGTGATCTTGCTGCCGTCGTAGTTGACGCCGTGAGTGGCGAGCGGCCAACCGTAGTTGGCGCCCGCAGTCAGGATGTTGAGTTCGTCGCCACCCCTCGGTCCGTGTTCGACCTCCCACAGCCGGCCGGTGTCGGGATGAAGGGCGATGCCCTGCGGATTGCGGTTGCCCCAGGTGAAGATCTCCGGTCGCGCGCCCGGCCGGCCGATAAAGGGATTGTCGGAGGGCACCGAGCCGTCGTCCTTGAGGCGCACGATCTTGCCCCACAGGCTCGCGAGGTTCTGCGCCTGCGCCATCTGGAAGCGGTCGCCCGTCGTCACATACATCAGCCCGGCGCGGTCGAAGACGATCCGCGAGCCCAGATTGAGGCTGCCACCGCCGAACGGCAGCGCCTGAAAGATGGGCGTCACATTGCGCAGCCCACCGTCGGCAAGCTCCGCCCGGGCGGCCGTCGTCACCGCCCCGCCAGGACCCTCGGCGATGTACGAAAGATAGAGTACCCGGTTGCGGGTGAATTCGGGATGCAGGCAGACGTCCAGCAGGCCCGCCTGGCCGCGGACATAGACTTTCGGCACGCCAGCGAGCGGCGTCTTCTCCAGCCGTCCATTGGCGAAGAGGCGCAACCGGCCGGGTCGCTCGGTGATCAGCAGCCGGCCGTCGGGCAGGAATGCGATGCCCCAGGGCTGTTCGAGGTCTCGGCTGAGCGTCGTCAGGCGATAGGTCGCCTTGGCGCTCCGCGTCACCTCCTGGGCCTGGGCGACGGCGGGCGCCGCCAGTCCTGAAGCGGATGCGGCGAGAAGGAAATGGCGGCGGCGCATAAACCCTCGCTGCAGCAGGGATGTGCCAGCCCGGTCGGGCTGGCGCGCGGAAGGACGGCCACTATACTCGACGGCCGCAATCGGCCCCATAACCGTGAGGGGACTTTCCTTGACCGACCGCTTTCTGCGCACCGGCATCTTTCTCGCGCCGTTCCACGCGCTCGACGAGAATCCCACCCTTGCCATCGAACGCGACATGGAGCTGGTCCAGCACTTGGACCGGCTGAACTATCACGAGGCCTGGATCGGCGAGCATCATTCCGGCGGCTTCGAGATCATCGCGTCGCCGGAGATGTTCATCGCTGCCGCGGCCGAGCGCACCAGGCACATCCGCCTCGGTACCGGCGTGGTCTCGCTGCCCTACCACAACCCGTTCATGCTGGCCTCGCGCATGACCCAGCTCGACCACATGACGCGCGGCCGCGCCATGTTTGGTGTCGGCCCGGGCGCGCTGGTGCACGATGCGGCCAAGATCGGCGTCAAGGCGGCCGACCAGCGCTCTCGCATGAACGAGTCGCTCGACGTGATCGTCGAGCTGATGGCCGGCAAGTCGGTGACCAAGAAGACCGACTGGTTCGACCTCGCGGCGGCACAGCTCCAGCTTCCGTCCTACAGCCAGCCCGGCATGGAAATGGCCGTGGCCTGCGCGCGCTCGCCGGTGGGCGCGGTGGCGTCCGGCCGTCACGGCATCGGCATGCTGTCGATCGGCGG
>JAUXST010000673.1 GCA_030679805.1 Reyranella sp.
TCCTTGTCGCCGGCCAGCAGCAGGACCGGCAGGTCGATGGCGGTGTCGAACGCCGGATTGCAGCCGGGATAGTAGGCGACGCCTGCCGCCAGGCCGCGCTGCGCCAGACCGAAGCTCTTCTGCGCCGAGCGGATCACCGTCGAGCCGCCATGGCTGTGGCCGATGATGCCGACCTTGCCCTTGGTCACGTCGGGCCGGGTGGCGAGATGGTCGAGGGCGCCCGCGATGTCGGAAATGCGCATGTTGGGCGTCACGGTGCCGGGCGTGGTGCAGACCGCCTTGGTGCCGCGCGGGTTGAACGAGTCGGGCGCAAGCACGAGATAGCCCCAGCTCACCAGCAGCTTGCCCCACACGGCGGTATGCGCGTTCACGCCGGCGCAGGAGTGCGCCAGGATGATCGCCGGGAACGGCCCAGGCCCCTCGGGCTTGTAGACCCAGCCCTTGACCTCGGGGCCGGCCGCCGAACTGCCGACCGCAATGCTGGGAAAGTTGATGGATTGAGCCACGGCTGTGCCGACAAACAGCACAAGGAATGCAATCGCGAGCCAACGGATCATGGTTAATACTAGCCCGAACGACGGGAGAAACGCACCATGATCAAGACAATCGGCCTGCTCGCACGCAAGCCCGGATGGACGCACGCGCAATTCATGACGCACTGGGTCGAGACCCACGCGCCGCTTGCCCACGCCGTGCCCGGTTTGCGGCGCTACGTGCAGAACCACATCGAGGGCGAGCGCACCCGCGCCGACATCGCCGCACTCGCCCTGGACATCGACGGCATCGCGGAACTGTGGTTCGACGACCGCGCCGCGCTCGAGGCCGCGGCGCGCACGCCCGAGATGCAGGCACTGCACGCCGACGGTGCGCTCTTCATCGGCCACATCAGGAGCTACGTCGTCGAGGAGAAGACGATCATCGGCTGATGCTTAATACCGGCCCTTACTCGGGGACGATGCCCGCTTCCTTCGCGATTGCCTGCCAGGTCGCGAGCTCGCTCTTGACGCGCGCGGCGAACTTGTCGGGCGTCTCGCCGCCCGGCTCGCTCGCGAGATCGCGGATCCTGGCCAGGGTCTCGGGCTCGGCCAGCACCGCCACGACGTCGTCGCGGATGCGCATCGCCAGCGCCGGCGGCAGGCCGCCCGGACCGAACAGCGAGAACCAGGCCCACTGGTCGATGCCCGGCACGCCGGACTCGGCCATGGTCGGCACGTCGGGCAGCACCGACAGCCGCTTGCCGCTGGTCACCGCCAGGATGCGCAGCGTACCGGCGCGATGGTGCGACATCGCCGTCAGAGGGCTGGTGAAGCCCACGGGAATGTGGCCGCCGGCCAGTTCCTGCAGCATCGGCGCCGCGCCCTTGTAGGCCACGTTCTCGATCTTCAGCCCGCTGCGCAGGCGGAACAGCTCGCCCACCATGCGCGTCGTGTTCTCGGTGCTGCCGTAGGCGTACTTGCCCGGGTTGGCGCGCGCCGCCGACATGAACTTCGCCATCGTGTCGAAGCCCGCCTTGGGCGAGCCGACCAGGGCGATCGTGCCCTCGACCAGGGGCGTGATCGGCGTGAAGTCGCGCTCGGTATTGTAGGGCAGCACCTTGGTGGTGAAGGGGTTGATGGTGTGGGCGCTGGTCATGATCAGCAGCGTGTAGCCGTCGGGCGCCGATTTCGCGACGATCTCGCTGCCCAGGATGCCGCTCGCGCCACCCTTGTTGTCGATGATCGCGGTCTGCTTCCAGCGCTCGGCCAGCCGCGGCACGATGAGACGCGCCACGATGTCGGTGCCGCCGCCCGCCGGATAGGGCACCACGACCCGGACCTGCTTGGTCGGAAATTCCTGGGCGCGCGCGATCCCCGGCGCCAATCCCAGCCCAGCGGCCGCTACAACGAAGCCGCGGCGTTTCATGCCTGTCATGCAATCCTCCCGTTCCATTTTCAGGGCGACAGACTAGGGTCGCCCGAGGAGGAAACCAAGATGTTCGATCTGGTGATCAAGGATGCGGAAATCTTCGACGGCGCGGGCTCGGCGGCCATACGCGGCGACCTCGGCGTGACGGCGGGCAGAATCGCCGCGATTGCTCCACATGGCGGCCCCAAGCTCGGAGCCGCAAAGGAGACAGTGAAGGCCGACGGCCTGGCGCTGGCACCCGGCATCATCGACGGCCACACCCACTACGACGCGCAGATCACCTGGGACCCGTTCGTCGATCCCTCGCCGGCGCTGGGCGTCACCACGGCGATCCTGGGCAACTGCGGCTTCACCATCGCGCCCTGCAAGCCCGAGGACCGCGACCTCACCATGCGCCATCTCACGCACGTCGAGGGCATGTCGCTCGATGCGCTACGCGCCGGCATCCGCTGGGAGTTCGAGAGCTTCCCGCAGTATCTCGACATGCTGCAGCGGCTGGGCGTCGGGCCCAACGTCGCCTGCTTCTCCGGCCATTCCTCCGTCCGCACCTGGGTGATGGGCGAGGAGGCGACGGAGCGCACCGCCACCGACGACGAGATCGCCCGGATGGTGGCGCTCGTGCGCGAGGGCATGGCCGCCGGCGCCGTGGGCTTCGCCACCTCGACCGCCGAGGCGCACAACGGCGAGGGCGGCACACCCATGCCGTCGCGTCTGGCCGATGACCGCGAACTGCGCGCGCTGGTCCGCGCCATGGGCCAGAGCGGCCGCGGCGTCTACATGCTGACCAAGGGCAGCAAGACTTCCATCCCCTATCTCGAGGAGCTGGCCGTCGAGGCGAGACGCCCGGTGGTGATCGCGGCCCTCTTTCATTCCAACACCAATCCGACCGCGGCCTTCACCACGCTCGACCAGGTGAACGCCGCGCGTTCGCGCGGGCATCAACTGGTGGCGCAGACCTCGTGCTGCCCGCTCAGCATGGATTTCACCTTCAAGAGCCCCTACCTGTTCGAAAGCATGGAGTCGTGGAAGCCGGCCATGGCGGCGCACGGCGACGAGGCGCTGAAGAAGGTCTATCGCGACCCGTCGTGGCGCGCCGCGGTCCGGCGTGAGATCGAGGCGGCGCGCGGCCGGCTGGTGTTCAACGGCGAATGGGACAAGCTCTTCATCGTCGAGGCCGCGCGGCCCGAGAACCGCAAGCTGGAAGGCGCCACCCTCGCCCAGCTCGCCACGACCGCCGGCCAGGAGCCGCTCGATTTCATCCTCGACTTTGCGCTGTCGGAAAATCTCGACACCCAGTTCGTGGCCCAGCTCCTGCACAACGACGAGAAGGCGGTCGGAAAGATCCTGGCCGACCCCAACACCCACATCTCGCTGAGCGATGCCGGCGCCCATCTCACCTTCTTCTGCGACGCCGGTTTCGGCCTGCACCTGATGGGCCACTGGAGCCGCGATCTCGGCGTACTCGACCTGCCGCAGGCCGTGCATCGCCTGACTGGCCAGCCCGCCAAGCTGTTTGGCCTCACCGGCCGCGGCCTGTTGCGCGAGGGCTATGCCGCCGACCTGATGCTGTTCGACCCGAAGACGGTGGCGCGCGGGCCCAAGCGCCGCGCCCACGACCTGCCCTCGGGCGCCGCGCGCCTCACCACCTCGGCCGTCGGCCTGAACGGCGTCTGGATCAACGGCACCAAGACGGCCGACGAAAAGGGCTTCTGCATCGAGCCGACCGCGCGGCCGGGCGAGGTGCTTAGAAGCTTCGCGGCCTAGCGCCCCGGACGGTCCAGGCTCATTTCTAGAGGCCCGGTCTCTTCGCCAACCTCGCCGCCCAGCCCTTCGACCAGGCGCCGAGCGGCGCAAGCAATTCGTAGAGTTGATACCCGTCGGCCTTGGCGACGTAGCCGCCGGGCTTGCGCTCCACGAGGCCCGCCTGGCGCAGTTCCTTCAACCGCGTGTTCAGGACGGCCGGCGAGATCGACTCGCAATGAGCCTGGAGTTCCCTGAACGTGCAGGGCCCGTGCTTGCACAAGGTCCAGATGACGCCCATGGCCCAGCGCCGCCCCAGAAGGTCGAACAGAACCATGATCGGCACGCCGGATTTCGAGCCTCGGACCGGCTTTCCAGGTCGCAGAATCTTCGCCACGCAGCCTTCCTTTCGTTCCCGATGCTATTAAATACATAGCAAAACGATCCTCGGGATCGTATGCTCGATGCTATGGAATTCGAAGCGCATGGCAAGGGAGCCGGCGATGGCCGTCATTGGAGTTCTCGGAGGCCTCGGCGCGTCGTTCCTGTGGGCGTTGGGATCGATGCTGGCGCGGGCGCCGGCGCGCAGCCTCGGCGCCTTCGAATTCACGCGCACGCAGCTCATCAGTTCGTCGTTCGTGCTGCTGGTCATCACCACACTCTCAGGCGGCTGGGCGACCATATCCTGGGGGCACGCTCCGGGCTTCGTCGTCAGCAGCGTGGTCGGCGTGATTCTCGGCAACCTCGCCATGGCAAGCTGCCTGGCACGTGGCGGACCGCGGCGCACGCAACTCCTGATGGCCATGAATGCGCCGATCGCCGCCATCCTCGGATACGCCGCTCTCGGCGAATCGATGTCGATGCATCAGACCGGCGGCACGTTGCTGGTCCTTGCCGGCGTGGTTCTGGCCATCCTGTACACGCCAAAGGGCGATCGAGGCGCCGACGCCCGCTTCGAGGCCGTTCATGGCCCCTTCGTCCTGATGGCGGCCCTCGGCGCGATGGCGGCCGCCTGTAACGCCATCGGCCTCGTTGCGCTCAAGCCGGCCCTCGTTGCGGGAACCGACCCGATCGCGGCGACTGCGATCCGCACGACCGGCGGTGCGCTGCTCATCGCGGTCATCGCGCTCTGGCCCGCGAAGGTGTTCGAGCCGGCGTCTCCGCGCACGGGGACGGTGGTTCTTTCGGCAGTGCTGCCGGGCGTGCTCGGCTACGTCGCCGCCGTCAGCCTGCAGCTCGTTGCACTGCGCAGCTTCGACACCGGCGTTGCCGCCGTTCTGGGCTCCGCGGCACCTGTCCTGATCCTTCCCATGATCTGGATCGTCACGCGCCGGAGACCGCCCGCTCCGGCCTGGGCAGGCGCCATTCTCGTCCTGCTCGGCGTCGCCCTGCTCGCCGGAACGTGAGGGGGCTCTCGGCCTGGCTTATGGCCGCATGAATCGACCTAGGTCGCACGACGCCGGATGACCGGCTAGGCTCGGTCCATGACCAAACCTACCCTCCCCGCCTTCGATCCGGCCGACGTGGCCGAGAGCAACGCCACCGGCTACCCTGAGCCGTTCCGGGAAGCGAACAGTCGTCGCTGGTTCCGCCGGCTGGGCGACCATGTCGGTCTCACCAACTTCGGCGTCAACCTGGTGCGCATCGTGCCGGGCGCGCAGTCCTCGGCACGCCATGCGCACAGCAAGCAGGACGAGTTCATGATGGTGATCTCGGGCGAACTCGTGCTCGAGACCGACGAGGGCCGCCAGACGCTGGGGCCCGGCATGTGCGCGGGCTTTCCGGCCGGCGGCGGCAATGCCCATCGCTTCATCAACCAGTCGGACAAGGACGCGGTGCTCCTGGTGGTGGGCGATCGCACGCCGGGCGACGAGGGCACCTATCCCGACATCGACCTGCGCGCCGGCATCGGCTCTGACGGCCGCTACCTCTTCACGCGAAAGGACGGCACGCCGCACTGAAGGAGCGCGGCCGGTCCGCGGTCGGGCTCAGTCGGCCGACTTGCCGACGATCAGCGACCAGAGGAAGCCCAGGATGACCCAGGTCGCGAGGAAGGCCAGGCATTCCAGCGCAAAGCTGTGGAACTTGTAGAAGAACTCCGCGATCAGGAAGGAGGCGACGCCCGGCACCAGCTCCTGGCGCGCCAGCACCGACAATCCCATCGTCTTGACCATCGTGAACATCCGGAACTCTCCCCCTGGGTGATACTACTAATCATAGCATCCCTCCCCGCGCCTGCGGTTTCAAGGCTGTACAAAGCCGGCACGCTGCACCGATTGCAATCTCCAGTTGCTGGCTCGGAAAATTTTGCGTTTTATAGTCGCCCATTATCCACGGGATGACGATGCCACATCTTCTTTTGCTTCTCCTGGCCGCCGCGGCGCTGGCCGGCTGCGCCACCGCGACGGTCTACGGTATCGTCGGCGATGAAGGCGACCTCTACACCGGCTCGGCGACCGGCTATATGAGTCGCAGCGGCACGATCGAACTCACGAATGCCAAGGGCAACGTCTGCAAGGGCGACTTCGCCTACTATGCCGGCGTTCTCTCGGGCCGTGGCATCATCGGCTGCGACGACGGCCAGCGCGCCACCATCGAGTTCATCGGCCTGTCGTCGCTCAGCGGCTATGGCAGAGGCATTTCCAGCAACGGTCGACGCGTGGCCTTCACCTACGGCATGAGCCGCGAACAGAGCAATCTGTACCTCGGCTTCAAGGGCACCGCCCCGGGAAGTGCTGCGGCGCCCGGAGGCACCACGCCATCAGCGCCGACCCGCGGCGGCACCGGCACCGGCTTCTACATCAACCGGCAGGGTCACGTGCTCACCAATGCCCACGTCGCCGGCAAGTGCACGACAATCACGGTGACCCGCCAGGGTGGCGCGCCCGTCCCGGCGAGCCTCGTCAAGGCGGACGCTTCCAACGATCTTGCCGTCCTCATCGCCCAATCCTCGCCCTCGGTCGCGACCTTCCGCGCCGGGCGGCCGGTGCGCGCCGGCGAGACCGTGGTGGCCTATGGCTTTCCACTGACGGGCACGCTGGCTTCGGGCGGCATCGTGACCAACGGCAGCATCAACGCCCTGGCCGGCCTCGGCGACGATTCGCGCTACCTGCAGATCTCCGCGCCCGTCCAACCGGGCAGCAGCGGCGGCCCGCTGCTCGACAGCAGCGGCAACGTCGTCGGCATCGTGACCTCGTCGATCCTCGAATCGGCGGTCGCACGCCGAACCGGCGCCCTTCCCCAGAACATCAACTTCGCGCTCAAGTCCGATGTCGCCCGCACCTTCCTCGACTCGGCGGGCGTGCCCATCGAGACTTCCGGCGGCGGCCGCGACCTCAGCGTCGCCGACATCGGTGAAAAGGCCCGCGCCTTCTCCGTCCTCGTCGACTGCAAGCGCTAGGGCCAGCGCGTCACCGCCGCCGCCTCGCACGCCATCGTGGCCTGGTGGACCACGCGGTCGCCGTGCGGGACTGCAATGCCATCAGCGCGGCCATGCTTCGTCATCCAGGTGCGCCACACCGTCTCGATGTCGGCTACGGTCTGGGCACGCGCCGGCAAGGACGCGACAGCCACCAGAAGGGCTAGGAGCAGGGCGCGAAAGCGCATTGCAGGATGGCTCCTCGGGCGGGTAAAAGCGGCTCCAGCAAAAAGGATACACCGGCATGGCCGTCCAATACTTCGCCAAGGTCACCGCGACCGACCACGAAAAGCTCCAGAAGCTCGTGAAGCACTACCCCGGCTCTTCCTATGCCGACTGGCATCTCAAGGAAACCGCCCGCATGGCGGAGTGGCGGGCGCGGCGGCACACCATCCAGATGGTGCAGGTGACGCCCGAAGAGTTCGTCGCCTACTGCGAGCGCACCGGCTCGCCCTGCGACATCATCACCTTCAAGGCCTTCATTTGTCGCTGACGGGGACGCAACCCTGGATCGACGGTACGGTTGAAGCGCCATGAGGCGGCTTGCAGGGCTCGTCATGGCACTTGTCGGCATGCTGGGTCCTGGCGTGCTGGGTGGATGTTCGGCGGACCCCTATTCGCCCTACGACTTCAAACGTGTTCCCGGATACACGCCACCCGGAGGGATATCCTCGCCCGCGAGGCTGACGAGCCTCCCGCTGGGATCACACCGTTGAAGAGATGGCTGTAGGATCTCACCGCCCGTAGGCCACCTGCAGGCGCTTCTCGCGCGAGCGGCTCCATTGCGACAGGCCGAAGCAGGCGAACCAGTAGATAGCGCCAGCAAAGACATAGGCTTCCATGTTCATGCCGACCCAGGCGGGGTCGGCGAGCGCTGCCTGGGCGATGCCCAACAGGTCGAAGATCGAGACGATCAGCACCAGGGTCGTGCTCTTGAACAGCGAGATGAACTCGTTGGTCATGGCCGGCAGCGAGATCCTGAGCGCCTGGGGCAACACGATCAGGCGCGTGATGCGCCAGTAGCCCAGGCCCAGCGCTTGTGCCGCCTCGGTCTGGCCCTCGGGCAGCGCCTGCAGGCCGCCGCGCACGGCCTCGGCCATGTAGGCCGCGATCACGAAGGCGAGCCCGATCACCGCGCGCGCGAGGCGATCGACGTTGAAGCCGGTCGGCATGATCAGCGGCAGCAGCAAGGAGGCGAGGAAGATCACGGTGATGATTGGCACGCCACGCCAGAATTCGATGAACACCACCGAAGCGAAACGAATCAGCGGCAGGCGCGAGCGGCGGCCCAGCGCCAGCAAGATGCCGAGGGGCACCGCGATCAGGCCGGCGTAGATGGCGAGAAAGAGCGTCAGCATCAGCCCGCCCCATTCGCGGGTCTCGACGATTTTTAGCCCGAAGCCGCCATGGAGCAGCCAGATACCGAGGGGCGGCAGGACGATGGTGGCCGCGATCACCATCTCCTTGCGCCGCGGCAGCCCGTGCCACGACAGCGCGATACCCGCGAACAGGATGAGCAGGCCTAGCAGGTCGACGCGCCAGCGCTCGGGCGCCGGATACTGGCCGTACATGAACTGGGCGAAGCGGGCGCGGATGAAGACCCAGCAGGCACCGGAGCTGGTGCAATCCTCGCGCGACGCGCCCTTCCAATTGGCTTCGACCAGCAGCCAGTCGACCAACGGCACCGAGATGCGCCACACGACATAGAGGCAGAGCAGCGAGACCACCGTGTCGAGCCAGGTCGCGAACAGGCGCTGCCGCAGGATCGCGAGCCAGCCGGGCAGCGCGGGTGCGGCGGTCTTCATCGCATCACCAGACGATGGCGCGCGTTGTACCAGTTCATGAAGACCGACACGGCAAGTCCGATGGTGAGGTAGATGCCGAGCGTGATGGCGATGATCTCGATCGCCTGGCCGGTGGCGACCAGCGCCGAGCCCATGAACACCGCCACGATCTCGGGATAGGCGATGGCGGCACCGAACGAGGAATTTTTGATCAGGTTGAGGTACTGGCTGGTGATCGGCGGGATGATCACCGGCATCGCCTGCGGGATCACCACCAGCCGCACGACGCGGCCGGGCGTGAGGCCGAGCGCCCGCGCGGCATCGATCTGGCCCTGGCGTACCGACTGGATGCCGCCGCGCACGACCTCGGCGATGAAACCCGCGGTGTAGGTCGAGAGCGCCATGAACAGCGCCACGAACTCCGGCACCAGCACGAAGCCGCCGCGATAGTTGAAGCCGCGCAGGATCGGCAGGTCCCAGCTCGTGAGCGCGCCCGCCCAGACGAAAAGCGCCAGCGGCAGCGCGCCGCACAGCACGAAGCCCGCGGTCCAGACCGGGAAGTCCCGGCCAGTCCGCGCCTGCCGCGCCCGGGCCCAGCGCGACAGCACGATCTGCGCGACAATCAGGACGAAGATTGCCAGCAGTGCCAGATGGAAGCCCGAGACGTCGTTGGGCGTTGGGATCGACAGGCCGCGGCGGTTGAGGAAGATGACGCCCAGGAAGTCGAAGCTCTCCTTGGGTGTGGGCAATGCCGCCAGCACGCCGAAGTACCAGAACAGCACGAAGAACAGCAGCGGGATGTTGCGGACGAACTCGATATAGACCGCGGCCAGGGTCGAGAGCAGCCAGTTGTGCGAGAGCCGCATCAGCCCGACGGTGAAGCCCACCACGGTCGCCAGGAAGACCGACGCCACCGAGACCAGGATCGTGTTCACGATGCCGGTCCACAAGAGCGCCCAGATGGTGTCGCTGGGCTTGTAGCCCGTGAGGTTGAACGGCACTTCGATGCCGGAGTCGCGCCACAGGAAATTGAAGCCCGAGGCGATGCCGGCCTTCACCATGTTGTCCGACGCGTTCTTCACGAAAAACACGACGACCGCGACCAGCGCGAGCGAGGCCAGCACCTGCCAGAAGATGTCGCGGACCTTGCGGTCGCGAAACTTGAGGAGAAGCGTGTTCATGGCTGGGGGCGCGCCACTCCAGTGGCGC
>JAUXST010000802.1 GCA_030679805.1 Reyranella sp.
GTGATCAGCTCGCCGCGCACGGCTTTGGTGTCGATGTTCTTGAGCGAGGCGTACTGCATCGACGGCGAGGCGTCGCGCCACAGCCAGACGCTGGCGGCTGCCTCCCATTCGGTCTCGCGCACGAACAGGTGCCGGCTGCGCGCGCTCTGGCGCCAGTCGATCTGGCTGGCGCTGTCGCCGTCGCGATAGGGCCGGTACTGCCAGAAGGCATCGCCCTGGCCCACCCGGCGCCGGCCGTGCACGCCCTGGATGACGGTCGCGGCCACCCGGTCGGCCGCCACCATCAACGCGGGCAGGGTGCCGGCGAGTTCGAGCGAGCGGTGAAGGGTTGAGGGCGCGGCCATTGGCTGCGGTGCTGCAATGCCTAGGCCAGACTACGCGAGCCGGGCGCACATCTGGGCAATCACCGATTCGACCGTGACACCCTCGGCGCGGGCCGAGAAATTGACGGCCATGCGATGGCGCAGGATCGGCCCGGCCAAGGCCACGACGTCGTCGACCGACGGCGCGAGACGGCCCTGGATGATGGCGCGCGCGCGGCAGGCCAGCATGAAGGCTTGGCTGGCGCGCGGACCCGGGCCCCAGGCGACGCGGTTGCGCACGACCTCGAGGTCGGAGCTTTCCGGCCGGCCGGCACGGACCAGCTTCAGGATGGCATCGACCACGCTTTCGCCGATCGGCAGGCGCCGCACCAACGCCTGGGCCGCCATCAGGTCGGCCGGGGTGAGCGCCTGCGACGCCACCGCCGTCACGGCGCCTGTCGTGCCGATCATGATCTGGCGTTCGGCGTCTTCGTCGGGATAGCCGACGTCGATCTGCAGCAGAAAGCGGTCGAGCTGGGCTTCGGGCAGGGGATAAGTGCCTTCCTGCTCCAGCGGGTTCTGGGTCGCCAGAACGTGGAATGGCGCGGGCAGGTCGTAACGCTTGCCGGCCACGGTGACGTGCTTTTCCTGCATGCTCTGCAGCAGCGCCGACTGGGTGCGCGGGCTGGCGCGGTTGATTTCGTCGGCCATCAAGAGCTGGGCGAAGACCGGACCCTGCAGGAAGCGGAACGAGCGGCGGCCGCCGTCGCTCTCCTCCAGCACTTCCGAACCCAGGATGTCGGCGGGCATCAGGTCGGGCGTGAACTGAATGCGCTTGGTTTCCAGGCCGAGCACGATGCCCAGTGTGTCCACCAACTTGGTCTTGGCGAGGCCGGGGACGCCGATCAGCAGCAGATGGCCGCCCGAGAGCAGCGCAACGAGCGTTTGATCGATCACGTCCTGCTGGCCATAAATGACCTTGCCGATGGCCGTGCGCGCATCACGTAACTGGTTGCCCAGGCGCTCGATGTCGGCGAGGGCGGAGTGGGCGTCGGCGTCGGTTGCGGTCGATGTATCGGGGGCCACCAGGCGCTCCTGTGATCGATGGGACTAGGTTTGAGGGAAGCCCAGAAATGAGGCCGGAACAAGGGCATGAAGGTTGACGAAATCGTGCGGCGGGTGCGCGAACGCAGCAGGCGTTTGGCATCAGGTTTGCCAGTATCAAACCCACCCCTCGGCAGCGACTTTTCCCTGAACGGCGTCGTGCCGGTGCCGGAGAGCTGGCGGGCGGCTGCGGTGCTGGTGCCGCTGGTGCGTCGCGAGGGCGGCACGACGGTGCTGCTGACCCAGCGCACCGACGACATGCCGAGTCACGCCGGCCAGATCGCCTTCCCCGGCGGTCGCCAGCAGGCCGAGGACGCCGATGCCGTGGCGACGGCGCTGCGCGAGACCGAGGAGGAGGTCGGGCTCGCCCGCAGCTTCGTCGAGGTGATCGGACCGGTCGACCTCTACCGCACCGGCACCGGCTATGAGATCACGCCCATCGTCGGCATCGTCACGCCGGGATTCACGACCCGTGCAGATCCGCGCGAGGTCGCCG
>JAUXST010000804.1 GCA_030679805.1 Reyranella sp.
AGAAGCCGGCGAAGGGCGTCATGATGGCCGAGGCCACGATGTAGGAAGTCACCACCCAGGAGACCTGCTCCTGGGTCGCCGACAGCGAGCCCTGGATGTTGGGCAGCGCCACATTGGCGATGGTGCCGTCGAGCGCATGCATGATGGTGGCCGACATGACGACGAGCGTGATCAGCCCGCGCCGGCGCCGGATCGCCGGATCGATGGTCACGACCTGCCCGTCATGGTTTCGCGGTGGCCGAGGCGCTCGACAGACCGATCGCCTTGCCGAGGCCCGCCAGCAGGCTGCCCATCGAGCGGCTGTGACCGGTGTCGATCTCGACCGTCGTGCTCATGCCGACGCGGAGCGGCGGATCGCCGTCGCGGCACTGCACGGCGACGCGCACCGGAATGCGTTGGACCACCTTCACCCAGTTGCCCGACGCGTTCTGCGGCGGCAGCACGGCGAACTCCGCGCCCGTCGCCTGCGAGATGCTGGCGACCGAGCCGCTGCATTCGGCATCGGGATAGGTGTCGACATGGATGATCGCCTTCTGGCCCGGACGCACGAGCGTGAGCTCGGTTTCCTTGAAGTTGGCCTCGATCCAGAGATCGGTGTCGGCGACCACGACCATCACCGGCGTGCCGGCGGTGGCGTAGCTACCCGGCACCGGCCGCTTGGCGACGATGCCGTCGAGCGGCGCCTCGATGGTGGTGCGGCGCAGCCGCAGCAGCGCCTCCTCGCGGGCGGCGATCATCTGCTTGACCTTGGGATGATCGTCGACCCGGATCTTGGGGTCGCCCGCGAGGGCCGCCTCGATGCGCTGCAGGTCCTCCTGGGCGGCGGAGATGCGCTGGCGTGCGACGTCGAGCGCGAGGCGTGCCTCCTCGAGCTTCTGGGTCGAGGCGAACTTGCGCTCGGCCAGTCCCGACTGACGGTCGAAGTCGGTCTGGGCATAGACCTCCTGGCTGAGAGCGGCCTTGATCTCCTCGCGTTTGGTGCGCCATTGCGCGCGCAAGCCGCGGATCTCGGAGCGCGTCGTCTCGAGTTCGGCCTCGATGCGGGCGAGCGCCAGGCGATAGGCTTGGTCGTCGAGCTTGAACAGGAGCTGGCCGCGCGACACGGCCTGGTTCTCCTTCACCGGCACCTCGACAATGATGCCGCTCAACTCGGTGGTGATCAGGGCGCGGTCGCCTTTGACGTAGGCGTTGTCGGTGCTCACGTAGCGGCCCGCCGCCAGCCAGGCGAACAGCGTCACGACCAGCGCCAGGGCCGGCAGCAGCCACATGAAGGTCCGGGCGAGCGCGCGACCGGATAGCCGCGATCGCCGTGCTGCGGCAATCGCGATCGGTGGTGCCTTGGGCTCCAGATGCTCTCCGTCTCGCACACTATATATGGTCTGCCCGAGCCCCGATCAGGTCAACCGGGCGGCGGGCATGGCAGCTAGGCTGGCTTCGCGGCACTACGGGCGCCGTCGCGGAACAGCTTGTAGGTGATGGCGTCGTAGAGCGCGTTATAGGAGGCGTCGACGATGTTGGGCGACACGCCGATGGTGCTCCAGCGCCGGCCCTTCGCGTCCGCGCTCTCGATCATGACGCGGGTGGTCGCCGCCGTCCCACCGGCTGAATCGAGGATCCTCACCTTGAAGTCGACCAGCCGCATGTCCTCGAGCTCCGGATAGACCGGCAACAGCGCCTTTCGCAGCGCAGCATCCAGCGCATTCACGGGGCCGTTGCCCTCGCCCACTTCCATCGCCCGCCGGCCGGCCACGTCGAGCTTCACCGTCGCCTCCGACATCGTGATGAGCTGGCCGCGCGCATTGACTCGCCGCTCGGACAGCACGCGGAAGCTGTGCAGCGCGAAGTAGTCGGGCACGGTGTGAAGTTCATGCCGCGCCAAAAGCTCGAAGCTGGCATCGGCGCCGTCGTAGGCGTAGCCCTCGGCCTCGCGCTCCTTGACGATCTCGAGCAGCCGCGCCACGCCCGGATCCTTGGGATCGACTTCCAGGCCGATCTGGCGGAAGCGCGCCATGATGTTGGAGCGGCCGGCCTGGTCGCTGACGACGATGATGCGCTGGTTGCCGACTGTTTCGGGATCGACGTGTTCGTAGGTGCGCGGATCCTTCTCGACCGCCGAGACATGCAGACCGCCCTTGTGCGCGAAGGCCCGGGTGCCGACGTAGGCGGCGCTGCGATTGGGCACGACGTTCAGCCGGTCGTCGAGCAGGCGCGACAGATGCGTGAGCCGCTGCAACGCGCCCTCCTTCAATCCTGTCTCGAAGCCCATCTTGAGCACGAGGTTGGGAATGAGCGCGATCATGTTGGCGTTGCCGCAACGCTCGCCCAGGCCATTGATCGTGCCCTGGACCTGGCGCACGCCGGCGCGCACCGCGGCCAGCGTGTTGGCCACGGCATTCTCGGTGTCGTTGTGGGTGTGGATGCCCAACCGATCGCCGGGAATCTTTCTGGCGACCTCACCGACGATGCGTTCGATCTCGTGCGGCAGCGTCCCGCCATTGGTGTCGCACAGCACCAGCCAGCGCGCGCCCGCCTTGTCGGCGGCGGCGAGGCAGGCCATCGCATAGTCGGGATTGGCCTTGTAGCCGTCGAAGAAATGCTCCGCGTCGAACAGCGTCTCGTCCATCTTCGTCTTCGCGTAGGCCAGCGAATCGCCGATCATTTCCAGGTATTCGCCGCGGTCGACTTCCAGCGCCACGTCGACGTGGAAATCCCAGGTCTTGCCGACCATGCAGACGTTGCGCGCCTTGGTCTGCAGGATGGCCGCGAGGCCGGGATCGTTGGCGGCGCTGCGGCCGGCGCGGCGGGTCATGCCGAAGGCGGTGAACTTCGCGTTCGTGAATTCCGGCGGGTCGGCGAAGAAGCGGTCGTCGGTCGGGTTGGCACCGGGCCAGCCGCCCTCGATATAGTCGATGCCGAGCCGGTCGAGTTCGCGCGCGATCGCCACCTTGTCGGCCACGGTGAAATCCACCCCCTGCGTCTGGGCGCCGTCTCGCAGGGTGGTGTCGAAGAGATAGATGCGGTTGGACTGGGTCATGCGGGCCGCATCATAGTTGGGCAGCCACGCGGGAGATACGCCTTATGACCACGGCCACGACCATCACCGAACTGCGCACGACCCTCCTCCAGGTGCCGTGGCGCGGCGCCGCACCGGCCGCCGGCATCCTCTCGGCCGCCAAGCGCGACATCTTCGTGCTCGAGATCGAGACCCAGGGCGGCCTCATAGGCATGAGCTACCTGATGCCGCTGCGCGGTGGCCTTCACACGCTCGACGCCTGCGTGGCCGAGCTGATCGCGCCGCACGTGATCGGCCGCGATGCAACCGAGGTCGAGGCGATCTGGCAGACACTCTACAAGAGCAACTTCTGGCTCGGCCGCATGGGCGTCACGGTGTTCGCCCAGAGCGCCGTCGACATGGCGCTGTGGGACATCGTCGGCAAGCGGGCCTCCCTGCCCCTGTTCCGCCTCTGGGGTGCTGCCCGCACCGAAGTCCCCGCCTACGGCTCGGGCTGTTTCCGCGGCCTCGGTCGCGACGGCATGATCGCTCGTGCGCGTGAGTTCACTGCACAAGGGCTGAAAGCCATCAAGATGCAGGTGGCGCACATCCGGCCGTGGCGCGAGGACGTCGAGAACGTGAAGGCGATGCGCGAGGCGATGGGCGGCGGCATCGAAATCATGATCGACGTCAACATGGGCTGGGACGCCGACACCGCGATCCAGGCCGGCCATCGCATCGATGAGTTCGATCCCTACTGGCTGGAGGAACCGGTGATCGCCGAGGACTTCGCCGGCTACCGGCGCATCGCGGCCGCCTTGAAGACCCGCGTCGTGGGCGGCGAAAGTCATTTCGGACGCAACGACCTCAGGCCCTTCTTCGAGCATCCCAGCACGCCGATCCTGCAGCCCGACCCGATGCGCGGCGGCTACAGCGAACTGCGCAAGATCGCCGCCGCGGCCGAGCCGTGGGGCATCCGCATCGCGCCGCACCTGTTCCACGAGACCATGGTCCATGTGATGGCCTCGATCCCCAACGCCAACTATCTCGAATACATGGACTGGAACGACGACCTCTGGATCGAGCCGGTGCTGCCGTCGAAGAACGGCACGATGTCTCCGCCGGAACGGCCGGGCCACGGTCTCGCCTTCCGGCCCGAGATTCTGAAGGATTTCAAAATCGGCGGGCAGCGGCTCACGGGCTGAGTGTCCGCCGCAGTGGCGGAAAAACAAAAAACTCACTTCGTCTCCCGACCTGTCCCACCGGACCGGGGCCAAGTCCTTCGATTTCTTGGCTTTTCCCAATCCTATCATCGATCCAAATGTCCGCCAAAGGCGGGCATCGCGGGAAACGACTTCGGCTATTTTTCCGCTGATCTTATGGATGATTGGAAAGCAAGCACACGGGGAGATTGGGTCGATCATCGATCGGTTATATAGGATAATTATCCTATACTTTCAAGCTAAAATTTCCTACCCAGGGCACATTCCGACAATGTCATTCGACGACCATGTCCGCCTGCCGCAACAAGCCGCGATGAGCAGACCAGCCGCCGCGCCGTCCGCAAGCCTGATAGACGCTGTCGCTTCGCTCGATCTGCTCTTCGGCCCGGACGTCGATCGAAGAAGGTGCGGAATGACGAGACAATGAATGGGAGCAGCAGCGCTTTGGTGCCGGCGATCGACATTCGCAATTTCGGTGGCGACGACTGCCGCATTGGGTCAAAAGCGAAAGTGCTCGGGTTGAATATGCGCTTTCCGGTTGCTCGCGTTCCTTTGCATGGAGTCTTCGATGATCCGCTTCCTCGTCCAATTGTTCACGGTGCTCCTGCTGCCCCTGGCGGCGTCGGCTCAAACGCTGACGAAGGCGGACGCCGAGAGGATGGTGATCGGCCTCTACGTCATCGATGTCGCCATCGAGGTCTGCGACCTTGATCTTACGAAGGAGCAGGAGAAGCGGCTCGAGTTCTGGACCGCGTGGGCGGAGAAGCAGCTCGATATCGCCGACCGCAAGCTCGACAAGACCTACGATGCCCTGGAAGCCGAAGCCAAGAAGGACAAGAAGGCCTTCTGCGCGCAAATGACCCCCGTCGCGAACGAGGCGCTGAAGGATCTGCCGGCGGCGATGTAGGTCGCCGCGAAGCGCGTCCTACAGCACCGGGACAGAGCGCAGGCTGGCGTCTATCGCCTCGTTGAGATTTTGCTTCTGCCGATAGGCCGACTCGAAGCCCTTCACGACGGTGGCAGACCCGGGACGGTCAAGACCCGCGCCGGCTCGCCTCGCCTTGAAGGCGCCGCAAAGTCGCGTCGGCAAAGCGTTCGGCCGACGGTGGGTCGAACTCCATGAAGAGCGCAGGCTCCAGCGCCTCGACCTCGATCACGATCAACTGGCTATTGCGGACCACGCCGTCGACCCGCGCATAGAGCGGCATCTCGGGAAGCGCGCGCAGGCAGGCAGCCCCCTGCTCCGCAACGTCGCGCGGCGGTATCTCGGCGCTGCGCGTCGGACCATAGCGCGAGTTGCTGCGGAACTCGCCGGGCGGCGGGCGCTTGCGGATGGCATGGCTGAAGACACCGTCGAAATAGACCATCGACAATTCGCCCTCGGCGATCTCGGGCAGAAACTCCTGCACCACCACGCCCGAGGCACGCGCCTCGTCGGAGAGCGCGGCGACCTGTTGGGCGAGCGTGGCGCGTTCCACGAGTTCGACGGAATAGCCCGAGGCGCCCGAGGCGGGCTTCACCACCGCGCGCGCCCATCCGGTCTCGGCGAACACCCGCTCGATCGCCGCTGTGTCGCAGGCCACGACATACGATTGCGGCACGCGGACGCCCGCCGCCGCAAGCTTGCCAACGTAATCCTTGCGCAGGTTCCAGCGCACCAGGCTGATGGGATTGAAGAGCCGCGTCGTAGCGGCCATCGCCTCGGTCCAGTCTCGGAACGCTTTTAGCGCGCGGTAGTAGCCCCAGGTCGAGCGCAGCACGACGGCATCGACGCCGGCGAAGGCATTTGGCGGTCCGTCCCACGGTACTCCCGCGACGCGACAGCCGCGGCGCTCCAGCGCATGGGCGTAGAGCCGGTCCGACTCGGTGATGTTGGGCTGATCGAGCGCCGTGGCCAGAACGATGGTGAACGCCACGGCTACTTACAAACCTCCCGCAGCGCCTTCCAGTCGGCGGTGCTGAAGGCAGGCCGGCCGGTGGGCGGACGCTTGGTCGTCTGGATGCGCTCCTGCGTCGGTGGATGGCTCGACCAGATGCCGGCGGCGGAAGCCGCGTCCTTGGGTTCCTTCTCCAGCATCTGTTCGAAGAAGCCGGAGATGCCGTCGGCGCGCAGCCCGAGCTTCTCGAGCAAGGCCACGCCGGTGGCGTCGGCCTCGCGCTCGAAGGTGCGGCCGTTGCGCATCGCCAGCAGGATGTTGCCGCCCGAGGTCAGCGTGTTCAGGAGATCGGAGGTGCCGCCGCTCACCAGCTTCGCCAGCAGGTCGAGGCCGTAGGCGCGCACGATCCCCTTGACCGGATGATGGTGCACGACGTGGCCGATCTCGTGCGCCAGCACGCCCGCCACCTGCGAGCTGTTCTTTGCCTGCTCGAACAGGTCGGAATAGAAGACCAGGATGCCACCCGGCAGCGTGAAGGCGTTGACCGGCCCGCCTTCGATGATGTGTACGGTCACTTCGTGCGGATAGCCCGCCGCGCGGGCAAGTTCGTTGGCCAGATCGTTGATCGCCGCCATCCCACGCGTGCCGTGGCACTCGTCCTTGTCGGCGACCAGCTCCTCGTAAACGGTCTCGCCCAGCTTGACCTGCAGGCTGTAGGGCAGCCAGGGCGCCGCATATTCCGTGCCGTAGTCGACGATGCCCCAGAAGGCCGCGACCAGGACCACCAGCGAGGCACCGAGCGTGGCGATCCGCCGGCCGGCCGATGCCGGCACCTCGGCGAGGGCTGACAGGTGCGGCATGAGGGCGGCGAGCTGCCGCCGCTGCTCGGGATCCTCGATGACCAGGCGGGCCTCGCCGCCCTGGCGCAAGACCGGTGGCGCGCCTTCGTGCGCGCCGTCGCCCAGCACGGCGATTTCGCCGATCGGCCAGTGCGCCACGATGCTCGAATCGGCGGGACGGAAGATAATGAGTTCGCCCGCCGTCGGCCGCACGCCGACTTCCAGCACCTGGGCGGTCTCGCCGTCGTAATAGCGGGCGGGCGTGGTCATGGTCAGATCCCGCTCACGTCGAACATGTCGAGCAGACCCTCGCCGAAGCCCGGCGCACGGTCGGCAGGCTGCCGCACCGACGCGCCATCGGGCGCGCCGTAGAGCCAAAGTTCGCCCGCGATGAGGCGCAGCGTGCGGTGCATGACCCACGGCCAACCCAGCCCCAGGGTCAGCACGACGATGAGATAGTTCAGGACCAGGAAGCCCCACATCTGCCGGGTCGTGATCGCGGTCGCGAACAGCACGTTGCCGGCGCGGCTGTGCGACACGAGATAGCGGAACCAGTAGGCCTGCCACCAGCAGCGCAGCGGCAGGATCAGCAGGCTGAAGAGCAGATAGATTCCGACGGCGATGGCCGCCGCCGCCAGGATGGTGCGCAGGCTGGGCGCGGTGAACAGTTTCAGGAAATCGTCGAACGACAGGCCGAACTCGTTGGCCGTGCCGCCGCCGATGGCGAACGCCGCGGCGATGGCCACCAGCCACGCCACGATGTTCAGGAAGTAGTAGCCGAGATAACGGCCGTAGATGTCGCCCGCGGAGCCGGCAAAGACCAGCGGCAGGGTGCCGACGCGGGCGTTGGAAATGCGCGGGCGCGCCAGATTCACGGTAACGACCGGCGTCAGGAGCTGGGCGGTGAACATGTTGGCGAAGGTGAGGAATGTCGCGGTGACGCCGTAGCGCCAGGCCGACCCCGCCATGCCGCAGCGGATGCCGCGCCAGCGCGTGCGCGAGAGCTTGTAGCGCAGGCCGGCATAGTGGCCGACGTAGGCGAGCGGAAACCCGATCACCGCCACCGACAGCGAGAAGATGTCGAACATGCCGAAGTTGGCGAACGGCTTTTCGTGGAAGACGTGGACCCAGACGAGCCACATCAGCCCGCCCCAGCCGGCGAGCATCACGACCGCCAGCAGGAAGCCGATCAGCAACTCCCGTCCCCGCCCGCGATATTCGAAGCGATCGCCCAGGATCGCGAGATGGTTCCACAGGTAACGGCGCAACCGGGTGCGGCCCCAGAACCGCGACCAGCCGAGCGTGAGGACCATCAGGACGACGTGGCGGAGATAGATGGCGTAAAGCTCGCCCAGCCGCCCGTCATAGACCGGCCGACTCGGTGTCAGGTCCGGCTGGGCCAGGGCAGACGCAAATTCGCCTCCAGGCGGGCTGCCCCCGGATTGGCCCACTCCCGTTCCAAGCCGTCCTTTTTCAAGGCCAGAGGATGTCGCGTCGCTCAAAAAAGATCCAGACTGCTTGGCTGCGCTGCAGGATATTCCATGCTGCAATGCAGCATGTATTGGTGTAGAGGAGTGTACGTCAACCCCGCCATTGGCCGCCACCATGACCAAGACGACCCCCAACGCATCTCAATCGGCAGCGCCCCACAAAGATCGGCCCTGGCTGATCCGCACCTATGCCGGCCATTCGACCGCCGAGAAGTCGAACGAACTCTACCGCACCAACCTGGCGCGCGGACAGACCGGCCTCAGCGTCGCCTTCGATCTGCCGACCCAGACCGGCTACGACAGCGACCATCCGCTGGCGCGCGGCGAGGTCGGCAAGGTGGGCGTGCCGATCAGCCATCTCGGCGACATGCGCGCGCTGTTCGACGGCATCCCGCTCGACAAGATGAACACGTCGATGACCATCAACGCGCCGGCGGCGTGGCTGCTGTCGCTCTACATCGCGGCTGGCGAAGCACAGGGCGTGGCGCGCGCCAAGCTGCAGGGCACGACGCAGAACGACATCATCAAGGAATATCTTTCTCGCGGGACCTATATCTTTCCGCCCGAGCCGTCCCTTCGGCTGACGGCCGACACGATCGGCTTCACCTATCGCGAGGTTCCCAAGTGGAACCCGATGAACGTCTGCAGCTATCACCTGCAGGAAGCCGGTGCGACGCCGGTGCAGGAGCTGGCCTTCTCGCTCGCCAATGCGATTGCCGTGCTCGACGCTGTGAAGACGCGCGGCCAGGTCCCCGAGTCAGACTTCCCGCAGGTCGTGGGCCGCATCTCCTTCTTCGTGAACGCCGGCATCCGCTTCGTCACCGAGATGTGCAAGATGCGGGCGTTCGCCGAGCTGTGGGACGACATCACAGCCAACCGCTACGGCGTCGCCGATGCCAAGCAGCGGCTGTTCCGCTACGGCGTTCAGGTGAATTCGCTCGGCCTCACCGAGCAGCAGCCCGAAAACAACGTCTACCGCATCCTGCTGGAAATGCTGGCCGTGGTGATGAGCAAGAACGCCCGCGCCCGCTCGGTGCAGCTGCCGGCGTGGAACGAGGCGCTGGGCCTGCCGCGGCCGTGGGACCAGCAATGGTCGCTGCGCCTGCAGCAGATCGTGGCCTTCGAGACCGACCTGCTGGAATACGGCGACATCTTCGACGGCAGCACCGAAATCGCGCGTAAGGTCGCGTCGCTCAAGGAAGAGACGCTGGCCGAGATGGCGCGCATCGACGACATCGGCGGCGCGGTGGCCGCCATCGAATCGGCTTACATGAAGCAGCGCCTGGTCGAATCGAACCTGAAGCGGCTCTCCGCCATCGAAGCAGGCGAGCAGACCGTGGTCGGCGTCAATGCCTTCACCGAAGCCGAAGCCTCGCCGCTGTCGACGGGTGCGGGCTCGATCATGACGGTCGATGCCTCGGTCGAGAGCGGCCAGATCGCGCGACTGAACGCCTGGCGTGCGGCGCGCGATGCCGTGGCCGTGAACAAGGCGCTGGCCGAACTCGCGTCGGCCGCCAAGGAAGACCGCAACGTCATGCCGGCCTCGATCGCCTGCGCCCAGGCCGGCGTCACCACGGGCGAATGGACCGACACATTGCGCCAGGTGTTCGGCGAGTATCGCGCCCCGACCGGCGTCGCCCGCGCCGCCGGCGTGACCGACGGCCGGCTCGAAGCCGTGCGCCGCGAGGTCGATACGGTCTCACGTCGCCTGGGCCGGCGCATAAAAATCCTGGTCGGCAAGCCCGGCCTCGACGGCCATTCCAACGGCGCCGAGCAGATCGCCGTGCGCGCCCGTGACTGCGGCATGGAGGTCGTCTACGAAGGCATCCGCCTCACGCCCGAGCGCATCGTGAACGCCGCCCTCGAGGAGAGCGTGCACGTGGTCGGGCTCTCGATCCTGTCCGGCGGCCATGTCTCGCTGGTGGGCGACGTGCTCAGGGGCCTGCGCGCCGCCGGCATCGGCGATGTGCCCGTCGTGGTGGGCGGCATCATCCCGCCGGCCGACGCCGAAGCACTGATCGCGGCGGGCGTGGCGCGCGTCTACACGCCCAAGGATTTCGACCTCACGCAGATCATGCGCGACGTGGTCGGCGTCGTGAACGCATCCTGCAAGGAAGCGGCCTAGCGTGGCCTGATCGAGAGGCTCGCCGTCGCGTGCAGCACCGGATCGACAGCGGCGTGGCTGAACAGCCAGGCCTCGGCATGGATGCGATCGCCGTCGCGACGGATGACGCGCGACAACGAGATGACATCGGCCGCCTGCACGGGCTTCAGGATCGTGACGTTGAGATGGGAGAGTTCGGCCGTGACGCCCGACGCCGCCTTGAGCGCGGTGTCGATCAGCGACAATAGCGCCGGCATCGACCAGCTCCCGCCCGCCGCCGGCGAAAACCGGAGCCGCACCTCTTGGTCCTGGCATTCCTCGACGAACAGGCCGTGCAGGTCGGCGGCCGGCAGGGTCGTCTCGAGAAGCTTCTGCAATTCGTCTTCGGTCATCGGCCGCACTCTATGCTATCTCCCCGACGAATGTCCTTCCTCGACCACATCCGGCGTTGCAACAACGCCGACCTGACGCAGTTCGAGCCATGGTTCGTGGGTGCCGAGCGCGCGGGCTTCATCCATCGCGACTTCGCGCCCGAACTGGCGCGACGGCCCGACCTGTTCGCGCACCGCGACAAGGCCTGGCATCTCGATCCCGTGCTCGACACGCCTGCGAAGCGAACCGCGGCGATGCGGAGCTTCCTGCTCGAATTGCGCGATCGGGGCCACTTCAAGGGCCTATGGCGTGAGGAGGCCTACTCGGTCACCTGGGAATTCGCCCGGCCGGCGTTGCTCGCCATGGAGCGCTCCGCGGTGCCGTGGTTCGGCGTGCGCGCCTTCGGGCCGCACATGACGGGCTACGTGCGGCGGTCGGACGGGCTGCACCTCTGGGTACCGCGGCGGTCCTACACCAAGCCGACCTTTCCCGGCGAACTCGACAATACGGTGGCCGGCGGCCAGCCCGCCGGCATCGGCCTGCACGACAATCTCGTGAAGGAGTGCGGCGAGGAAGCCTCGATCCCACCCGAACTCGCGCGCCAGGCCAAGGCCGTGGGGTTCGTGTCCTACTGGAACCAGTCGGGTGCGCAGCTCAAGCCCGACATCATGAGCTGCTTCGATCTCGAACTGCCCGCCGACTTCACACCCCGGGCCAACGACGGCGAGGTCCATTCCTTCGAACTGTGGCCGGCGCGTCGCGTGTTCGAGACCGTGCGCGACACCACCGAGTTCAAATACAACTGCAACCTCGTGCTGATCGATTTCTTCGTCCGCCACGGCATGCTCTCGGCCGACGATCCCGACTTCGTGCCGATCCAGGAGGGGCTGCGGGCAAGCAGCCCTTTTCATACAAAATGAAGTATATTCCAGTCGCCTCAACGCTATATGTGGTATAGGATGTAAACGACCAAGAAGACACTGGAATGAAATCGATAAGGACTTACGTAAGATCCTAGGGAGGCTCGGTTCTGGCTGATTACGCGTTTGGGTGGGGCCCTCATGTGTATGCGCGTCGCAACTGCTGCTGTCTTATTTCTGCTGATCGGCGCCGTCGGCGGCGCACGCGCCATCGCTCAAGATGGCCATCATGGCCGGGGCCATGCCGAAAATCACGACTGGTATGAGAAGCTGACGCAGCCGGGCTCGAATGCCTCATGCTGCAACGGTTCCAGGAACGGCGTCGAAGGCGATTGCCGCCCGACCCGCGCCTACCAGAAGGACGACGGCGTGTGGTACGCGCTGTTGAACGGGCGCTGGGTGCCGGTCCCGCCGCGTGTCGTGCTCAAGACTTTGGCGCCGGACGGCAACAGCCACATCTGCGCCGCCCCGAGCGGAGTCATCTTCTGCTTTCTTGGCGGCTCGCCGAAGAGCTGACACTCACGCTGGCGGCGTGATGTTCGAGTCCTTGATGACCTTGCGCCACTTCTCCGTCTCGGCGGCGATGCGCTTGCCGTAGTCGGCCGCACTTCCGCCGACCATGGTGAAGCCGAGGTCGACCAGCTTCTTGCGCGCGGCGGGATCGGCGATCACCTCGTTGAAGGCCGTGTTCAGCCGGGCGACGATCGGCTCGGGCGTGCCGCCTGGCGCCATCACACCGAAGAACACCGCGCCCTGCAGATTGGCAGGCAGGCCCGCCTCCTTCACCGTAGGCACATCCGGCAGCATGGGCACGCGCTGGGCAGCGGCCACGACCAGGCCACGCAGTCGACCGTCCTTCACCGCGAGGCCGGTCGGCAGCAGCGTGTCGGAGAAGAGCATGACGTGGCCGCCCAGCACGTCCTTTAGAGCATCGGCGCTGCCCTTGTAGCCGATGTGCTCGAGCTTGATGCCCGCCTCCGCCTTGAACTGCTCGCCCCACAGGTGCGGGATGCTGGCGTTGCCCGGCGAGGCGTAGCTGAGCGGCGCCGGCCGCTGCTTCGCATAGGCGATCAGCTCGGCCACCGTCTTGAAGGGCGCCTCCTTGTTGGTCGCGAGCAGCAGCGGCATGTCGACGAAGCCCACGACCGGTGCGAGATCCTTGGCGGGATCGTAGGGCAGCTTCAGGCCGAACGAGGTGTTGGTGGCGATGGTGCCCGGCGCCAGCAGGATCGTGTGACCGTCAGGCTTGGCCTTGGCCACGATCTCGGTGCCGATGATGGTGCCGCCGCCCGGCTTGTTGTCGACCAGCACCTGCTGGCCGAGTTTGCCCGAGAGATATTCCGCGGCGAGGCGCGCCGAGGTGTCGGTGGCGCCACCCGGCGCATAGGGCACGACAAAGCGGATCGGGCGATCGGGAAAGGTGGTCTGCGCCCGCACCGCGGCAGGCGCGAGGACCAGGGCTGCGGCAGAACCCAGCAGACGACGGCGTTTCATGGTGATTCTCCCTACTCTTTTTCTGATCACAAAATTGCTAACAACTTTGTTGACATAAATTCTAAGCTCGTATCCTATCGTACCGGGATGGAAACATAAGGCCGGGCTCATGTCAGGCAGGGTCGTCACACTCAAGACCAAGACGAAGGCGCGCGTCCGCAAGGGCGGAGGCGGTGGCGCCGGCGCGCCATCGGTGCCCGACATCGTGCAGATCCTGCGCGAGCGCATCGCCCGCCAGGACGTGGCGCCGGGTGCCAAGCTCGGCGAGCAGGAGCTGGCCGAGGAGTTCGCGGTGCCGCGCACGCGCATCCGCGAGGTCTTCGGGGTGCTGGAGAGCCGCGGCCTGATCGACCGCATCCCCAATCGCGGCGCCGTTGTGTCGCGTCTGGAACTCGACCACGTCTTCCACCTCTACGACGTGCGCCAGGTGCTGGAAGGCCTCTGCGTGCGGCTCGCCACCGAGAACGCGCCGCCCGAGACCTGGGACGAATTCGTCGAACTGTTCGGCGCGCCGATGGACGAATTCGTCAAGGCCCGCGACTTCGATGCCTTCATCGTCGTCTACGAACGCTTCCGCAGCCGCATCATCGAGTGGGCGCGCAACCCGGTCGCCGCGCGCATGCTCGACAGCATCTACGAGAAGACCAACGTGATCATCCGCCGGATCGTGATCCTGCCCGGCCGCGCCGTCGAAGGCCTGTCCGAGCATCGCGCCGTGGTGGCGGCAATGCGCGCGGGCGACGGCGAGACCGCCGAACGCCTCAAGCGAACCAACCTGCAGAACGCCAAGGAGACCCTGCGGCGCTTCCAGAAATACGTGCTGTGAAAGGCGGAACCTGACGTGGCCCAGCCGCAAACGACGGAACGACAGGGCCCACTGGCCGGCTGCCGCGTGCTCGAGATCGGCTCGACCGTCGCCGGTCCCTTCTGTGGCCGCATGCTCGCCGACTTCGGCGCCGAGGTGATCAAGGTCGAGCCGGCCGAAGGCGATCCGGTGCGCACCATGGGCAAGCAGTTCGAGGGTCGCTCGCTCTACGCCGCCAGCATCTTCCGCAACAAGAAGCTGATCTCGATCGACCTGCGCGGCGAACGGGGTCGCGCCTTGATCCGCGACCTCGCGGCCAAATGCGACGTCGTCGTTGAGAACTTCAAGCCCGGGACCCTGGAGAAATGGGGCCTCGGTTGGGACGACCTGTCGAAGCTCAACCCGCGCCTGGTCATGGTCCGCATCTCGGGCTTCGGCCAGGACGGGCCCTATTCGCACCGGCCGGGCTACGGCGTGGTCTGCGAAGCGGTGAGCGGACTGCGCCATCTGACCGGGGATCCCGACCGCGCGCCCTCGCGCGTCGGTGTCTCCATGACCGACTACATCGCGGGACTGCATGGCGCCTACGGTGCGGTGATGGCGCTGATGGCGCGCGACAAAACCGGTCGCGGCCAGTGCATCGACGCCGCCCTCTACGAAAGCGCCTTCAATTTCATGGAGGTGTGGATCCCGGCCTATGACAAGCTGGGCTTCGTGCCGGACCGCACCGGCTCCCGCCTGATCGGCAGCACACCCAACAACCTCTATCCCACGGCCGACGGCAGCTACATCCACATCACGGCGATGGCGGACAATCTTTTCCGTCGCCTCGTGACGGCGATGGGCCAACCCGGCCTGGCGGACGATCCACGCTTCGCCGAGCCCATCGAGCGCAACGAGCAGCATGAGGCGCTCGACGCGATCGTCGGTGACTGGACGAGCAAACTGCCGCTCGCCGAGATCGAAGCCATCCTGCACACGGCGTCGGTGCCGGCGACGCGCATCTTCACCGTCGAGGACATCTTCAACGATCCGCACTACCGGGCGCGCCAGTCGATCGTGAACGTCCCCGACCCGCATATGGGCAACGTCGCCATGGCGGGCGTCGTGCCGCGCCTGTCGGACACGCCCGGCGCCGTGCGCCATGCCGGCCGCGACATCGGCCAGGATTCGCGCGAGGTGCTGCGCGACGTGCTGGGCCTGGCGGAGGCCGCCATCGACGAACTGGCCAGGAACGGCGTGATCGCAACCGAGAGCGGGGTTTCCCAATCATGAGTGCTACGACGGACGACCGCTACGAGGCGAAGAAAGCCAAGGCGATGGCCATGGGCGGGCCGGAGAAGCTGGCGCGCCGCCGCGCCGCGGGCGTGCTCAATGCGCGCGAGCGCGTCGATAAGCTGGTCGACGCCGGCACCTTCATCGAGTCGGGGCTGTTCGGCAGCTCGGGCACCCGGCCCGAGGACAACGACCGCTCGCCCACCGACGGCAAGGTCGCGGGCTTCGCCAAGATCGACGGCCGCGAATGCGCCGTCGTCGCCAACGACTTCACGGTGATGGGCGCCTCATCCGGCGCCACCAACGGCCGCAAGATCGGCCACATGAAGCGGGTCGCCACCAGCCGCGGCCTGCCGATGGTGTTCCTGGGCGAATCGTCCGGCGCCCGCATGCCCGATCACATGGGCGCGCGCGGCATGGGCGCGCTGCTCGGCAACGACCCGACCCAATATGCGCGCATGCGCGAGACGCCCTGGGCCTCGGCCACGCTCGGCCTCTCCTATGGCTCGTCGTCGTGGTACGCCGTGCTCTCGGACTTCTGCGTCCTGCGCAAGGGCTCGGTGCTGGCGGTGTCGAGCGCCCAGCTCGCCTCGCTCGCCATCAAGGAAGACGTCGACCCCGAAGTGATGGGCGGCTGGCAGGTCCATGCCGAGGTGACAGGCTTCGCCGACCATGTGGCCGAGACCGACGAGGAGGCGCTGGCCGCCATCCGCACCTTCCTCTCCTACATGCCGAACCATCACAACGAGGCGCCACCCGTATGCTCCGTGCCGGCCGACTCCGGCAGCGCCCTGGCCAACATCGCCAAGCTTCTGCCGGCCAAGCGCACGCAGGTCTACGACATCCGCACCATCGTCCGCGCCATCGTCGACACCGGCAGCTTCTTCGAGCTGAAGCCGCGCTTCGCCAAGGTCGCCGTCACCGGCCTCGCCCGTCTCGACGGCCGCACGGTGGGCATCGTCGCCAACAATCCGCTGGCGCGCGGCGGCGCGATGGACACCGACGCCTGCGAGAAGATCACCAGCTTCCTCGTGCTCTGCGACAGCTTCAACATTCCGATCGTGCTGCTGGTCGACAACCCGGGCTTCTCGATCGGCGTCGAGGCCGAGCGCCGCCGCGCGCCGGGCAAGATCATGAACTTCATGCAGGCGCTGCAGCTCTGCACGGTGCCTAAGATCTCGGTCATCATCCGCAAGAGCTACGGCCAAGCCTATCTCAACATGGGCGGCGGCCGGAACTCCGACGAAGTGGCCGCCTGGCCCACCGCCGAGGTGAGCTTCATGGACCCCACCTTCGCCGTGAAGATCGTCCATGGCCTCTCGCCCGGCGATACCGGCTTCGACGAGGCCTTCGCACAGATGAACAAGGACAGCGAGGCCTGGGGGATCGCCGCGATCTACGCCGTGCAGTCCGTCATCCAGCCGCACGAAACGCGCGACTATCTGATCCGCATGCTCGAGGTGCACCGGCAACGCCTGACCAACGGCGTCGGCCAGCACCTGATGCGCGCCTGGCCGACAAGCTTCTAGGACGACAAACTTTTGGGACACGGAGAACGACCAATGGCGAATATCGAAATCAGATCGGACGTGTCGGGCTCGGTGTGGAAGATCATCACCGGGATCGGCGACACGATCGAGCCGGGCGGCACGCTGATGATCATCGAATCGATGAAGATGGAAATCCCGGTGATCTGCGAGGAGGGCGGGACGGTACAGAAATTCACGGTTGCCGAAACGGACGCCGTCAACGAGGGCCAGGTCGTGGCCGTCCTTTCGAAGTGACGGCCGAGCCCTCCCCGCCGCTGGACTGGAGTCCGGAAGTCGAGGAGCTGCGCCGGCGGCGCGGCGACGCCCTGGCGCTGGGTGGCGCCGAGGCGGTCGCCAAGCATCACGAGCGCGGCCGCCTCACGATCCGCGAGCGCGTCGCGGGCCTGGTCGACAGAGAGTCCTTCCAGGAGGTCGGCACGCTCACCGGCCAGGGCAGGTACGACGGCGCGACCCTCACCGGCGTCCAGCCCGCGCCCTACGTCATGGGCCTGGCCAACATCGACGGCCGCCCGGTCGCCG
>JAUXST010000805.1 GCA_030679805.1 Reyranella sp.
CGCTCGAGGGCTGGCATCGCGACAAGAAAAAGGTGCTCGACTTCTACAACGAGGCGCGCGGCCTGTTCCGCGCCGCCCGCATCGCGCCCAACGCCGCCCACGCAGCGCTCGCCCGTCTCGAGGCGAAATACGGCGGGGACGTCACGATCGTGACCCAGAACATCGACCCGCTGCACGAGATGGCGGGATCGAAGAACGTCATCCACATGCACGGCCGCGAGGGCGAAGTGCGCTGCATGAAGTGCGGCACGGTCTTCCCGTCGGACGCCGACCTGTCGCCACAGTCGGTTTGCCCGAAGTGCGGCACGGTGGGCGAACTGCGGCCCAACATCGTCTGGTTCGGCGAGCAGCCGATGCATCTCGACGAGATCTACGCCGCACTCGACAAATGCGGCCTGTTCATCGCCATCGGGACCTCCGGTCAGGTCTATCCGGCCGCGGGGTTCGTGCTGCACGTCCGCCGCCGGCCCCGCGTGCGCACGGTGGAACTCAACCTCGAACCGACCGATAACCAGCCGATGTTCCAGGAACATGTCTACGGCCCCGCCACGCGCATCGTGCCACCCTATGTCGAGCGCCTCCTGGCCGAAGGCTGGAAGCCTGGTGGCTGGTAGAGGGCGGCTGGCAGAACAGAGGAGGGATGAATGCCCGACATGATGTCCGATCGCACGCACGGCATGAACGAAGGGCCGCATGGCGCGCACCACATCGCGCCCGATGTCCATGGCCGGAACTTCTACGCCATCGACCGGCAGTTCCAGGACCTGATGTCGCTCTATATGGAGCCGGGACTGCGTGCGGCGATGACGCCTCATTTTCAGCGCCTGGGCGAATTGGCCGGCAACCGGCTCGACGATCTCGCCATGACGGCCGACAAGCATCCGCCGGTGCTGCAGCCGCGCGACCGCTTCGGCCGCGACGAGGACTGGATCGACTACCACCCGGCCTACCGCGAGATGGAGAAGATCGCGTTCGAGGACTTCGGCATGCATGCCATGAGCCATCGCGCCGGCGTGCTCGGCATGACGGCGCCGGCGCATCCGCTGGTGAAGTACGGCATCACCTATCTCTTCGTGCAGGGCGAGTTCGGCCTGATGTGTCCGGTGTCGGTGTCGGACACCTCCAACTTCGTCATCAAGCGCTACGGCTCCGACGCGCTGAAGAAGCTGCTGCTCGACCGGCTGCTCAGCCAGGATCCAGCGACGATGCTGAAGGGCACGCAGTTCATGACCGAGAAGGCCGGCGGCTCCGACGTCGGTGCGATCGAGACCGAGGCCGAGCGCGCGGGCGTCGGTGCCGACGGTGTCGAGCGCTGGAAGCTCTATGGCCAGAAGTGGTTTTGCAGCCACGCCGATGCCGACGTGGTGGTGCTGCTTGCACGGCCGCGCGGTGCAGCGGGCCAACCATCGAAAGGGGGCACGCGCGGGCTCGGCATGTTCGCCATGCCACGGCGCCTGGAAGACGGCCGGCGCAACAGCTACCGGATCGTGCGGCTGAAGGACAAGCTCGGCACGCGCTCGATGGCCTCCGGCGAGATCATCCTCGACGGCGCCACGGCCTACCTGGTGGGCGACGCGGAGCGCGGCTTCAAGCAGATGATGGAGCAAGTGAACCTGTCGCGGCTCAGCCACGGCGTGCGTGCCGCCTCGATGATGCGCCGCTGCCTCAACGAGGCGCTGGCCGCGGCGCGCGGCCGCCGCGCCTTCGGCCGGCCCACGTCCGAGTATCCGCTGCTGCGCCGCCAGCTCATGAAGATCATGCTGCCGACCGAGCAGGCGCTTTCCATGTACGCCTTCTCCGCCGACACGATGGGCAAGGCTGACAAGGGGGATAAAGACGCGGCGAACCTGCTGCGCATCCTGACGCCGGTCTACAAGTTCCGCGCCTGCCGCGACAACATCCCGGTCGCCAGCGCCGCGCTCGAGGTTCGAGGCGGCATCGGCTACATCGAGGAATGGGTGACGGCCCGCCTGGTACGCGACGCCCAGATCGGCACGCTGTGGGAGGGCACCTCCAACATCAACGCGCTCGACGTGGTGCAGCGCGCGGTCGGCAAGTCAGGCGGCCACAAGACGCTGAACGCCGCGCTCAAAGCCAAGTACGAACCGAGCGGCGCGCTGCCCGGCCAGTACAAGGGGCTGCTGGGTGCCACGCTCGATCGCGTCGAACGTTTCGCCGAGGCCGTCGCCTCAGACCCCAAGCACGAGAAGCGCTCGCGCCTCGCGGCCGGCGCCCTCTATCACGCGACGACCGCCGCACTGCTCGCCTGGGAAGGCGCCACGCTCGGCGCCCAGGGCGGCGACGCCCGTCGCCTGCTGCTGTCGCGCCTGGTGATCGAGCATCGCCTGGCACCACAGGACCCGCTGTCGCTCAACGAGTCGAGCTGGGAACAGGAAGCGATGGACCTGCTGCTCGACGACGCCCCGGTGCCACTGGCGAAGGCCGTGGCCTTGGTCGGCTGAAGGTAAGGATCCCTCGCTCCGCTCGGGATGACAACAATATCGGGGCGACACCAGTATCGGTGTGACGCCAATATTGGGATGACACCAATATTGTCATCCCGAGCGAAGCGAGGGATCT